>NZ_DAIOEU010000044.1:0-39632 GCF_036746095.1 Dyella sp. | reverse complement strand
GGCCTTGCAACGCCTCCCGCCAGGGCCGAATTATTTTCCCCGGACAGCAGTGGGCTTTCGCCGGAATGACGGTGAGGAATGTGCCGAACTGATTTGCTAGTCGGCGGCTTTTTGTCATCAAAATAAAAACGCCCGGATAACCCAGGCGCTTTTCGCAAAGCTTGCACAGCTTTATGCAATTACCGGCAACGTATCGACCCCCGCCTCGATCGCGGCCTTGTGCATATGCGTACGCGGCAGCAGGCGTGCAAAATAGAACGCCGCCGCATCCCGCTTCGCCTGCTTGAATTCCGGCTGCTGCGTGCTGTGCGCCAGCGCCGCTACGGCACGCGCCCAGAAATAGGCAAGCGTGATGTAGCCGCTGTAATAGAGATAGTCGGTGGCGGCGGCGCCAAGTTCTTCCGGATTGGTTTGGATACGCTGCGCCAGCTTCATCGTCAGCTCGCCCCATTCTTTGCCGAGCGCGCCAAGCGTGCCGACGAACGACTTCAAGGCCTCATCGTTTGCATGCTGCTTGCAGAACGCGCCGACTTCGCCGAGGAAATGCTGCAAGCCAATGCCCTTCAATTGCAGGATCTTGCGGCCCAGCAGATCCGCCGCCTGGATGCCGGTAGTACCTTCGTACAACGTAATGATGCGTGCATCACGCACGAACTGCTCTACGCCGTTCTCCACGATAAAACCGTGGCCGCCGTAGACCTGCAACGCTTCCTTGGTGCACTCCTGCGCAAGCTCGGTGACCATGCCCTTGGCGATCGGAATCAGGAAGGCGAGCAGTTCACTGGCTTTCTGCCGCTGCGCGTCGTCCGCACCGCGTGCTTCGATGTCGGTTTGCAGTGCGGCGTACAGCAGCAGCATGCGCGAACCTTCGACGAAGGCGCGCTGGGTCAGCAGCATGCGGCGCACGTCCGGCTGCACCAGCAAATTGTCGGCGGGCTTGTCCGGGAATTTTGCACCGGAAAGCGAGCGCGACTGCAAACGTTCGCGCGCATAGTTGAAGCTGTTCTGCAGCGCGCGTTCGGATAGCGCCAAACCCTGCACGCCCACCGACAGGCGTGCGGCATTCATCATGGTGAACATGGCGGCCAGTCCTTTGTGCGGCTGGCCGATCAGGAAGCCTTCCGCCTCGTCGAAATTCATCACGCAGGTGGCGGAGCCGCGTATGCCCATCTTGTGCTCGATGGCGCCCGCGTACACGTTGTTGCGCTCGCCCACCGCACCATCGCCGCCTACCTTGAACTTCGGCACGATGAACATGGAGATGCCGCGGCTGCCGGCCGGCGCGTCGGGCAGGCGTGCAAGCACCAGATGGATGATGTTCTCGGCCAGATCGTGGTCACCCGCACTGATGAAGATCTTGGTGCCGGTGATCTTGTAGCTGCCATCCGCGCCGGGTTCCGCACGCGTTTTCAAAAGGCCCAGATCGGAACCGGCCTGCGGCTCGGTCAGGCACATGGTGCCGGTCCATTGACCAGAGACGATGGGCTTGAGGTAGGTGTGCTTCTGGTCGTCCGTGCCGTGCAGTTCGAGCGCATGGCAGGCGCCTTCGGACAACAGCGGATACAGGCTCCACGACAGATTGCCGGATTGGAACAGCTCCGTGGTGGCAACACCCAGCACCGAAGGCAGCGCCTGCCCGCCGAATTCTTCCGCCATGGTGAGGCCGGCCCAGCCGCCTTCGGCAAATTGCTTGAATGCTTCCTTGAAGCCCTTCGGCGTGGTGACGGTACGGCTGGCCTTGTCGAAGTGGCAGCCTTCTTCGTCGCCCGGCGCATTGGTCGGCGCCAGCACCTGTTCGCTCAAGCGGCCGGCCTCTTCCAGCACCGCATCGAGCAGGTCGCGCGTATGGCCGTCGCCACCTTGCAGCTTGGTCAGTACGGCTTCGGCGCCAAGTACGTCGAAAAGTGCAAAGCGCTGATCATCGAGCGGGGCCTTGTAGAGCGTCATGGCTGGATCCTTGGTAGAGCGTTAGCGATATGTATTAGGAACACCGGGGACCGGCGAAAGGAAAGAGTTGCTGCTAACCGGGAAATCACGCGGATTCTTGTTGTCCGGGTGGTCCTCCAGGTTGGGTACGCAATGCACGATGCCGTTGAGCATGTAGGGCAAGGACCCCGCGCTGCCCTTGGCGGACACCGCCTGCAAAGCCTGGCTCATGGCCGGTGTCGGCAACACTTCCGCTTGCACTACGTCGCCGGCGAAAGAGGGCACATCCAGGTTGAACGTTGCATGCACCCGCACCGGAATGCCTTGCGCCACCTGCAGGCTGCCCTCGATCGACTGGTACTCCATGCCGGTGTAGCTGTTGTTCTGGAAGCGCAGGGTGAGTTGCCAGGCGCCGTCCGGCTGCACGCGCATCTGCTGGATGGTGATGGTGGGCGGGAACACGCTTTGCCGTTGTGGTCCGCAGGCGGCCAGCGCGATTGCCGACAACAACAAGGCCAGTCCGTGGAGCAGTCGTTTCATGAAGGCACCTCAAACGATTGTTTGAATATAACAGGGAATGGGATGGGTGGAATGGTGGCGTGCAGCACGCAAGACGTTTGAAACGAAATGGTCGCATGCGGTTCCAAAGGCCACACAGAGCAGGCATCATTACTGGCTGCTCTCACTTTCATCCCAACTACGGTCATCCATGTCCCGTCGCATCGTTGCTCGCCGCTCACCCATCCACGGCAATGGCGTCTTTGCCGTCGCCCCCATCAAGAAGGGTGAAGAAATCATCGAATACAAGGGCACGCTGATGACCCATGACGAAGCCGACGAGATGTACGGCGACGGTGGCGAAACAGGGCATACCTTCCTGTTCACGCTCAACGAGGAATACATCCTCGACGCCAACCGCAAGGGCAACGTGGCGCGCTGGATCAACCACAGCTGCGCCCCCAACTGCGTGGCGTTCGTAATCGAAAGCGAAAGCGGTGACCTGCGCAAGGACAAGGTGGTGATCGAGGCCAAGCGCAACATAAAGGCCGGCGAAGAACTCACCTACGACTACGGCATCGTGCTGGAAGTGCCGCATACCGCCCGCCTGAAGAAGAAGTGGGCGTGCCTGTGCGGCTCGCCCAAGTGCACCGGCACGCTGCTCAAGCCCAAGCGCCAGCCCAAGCACTGATCACGCCGCGCTCACCGCCGGCATACGCGGCCTGGATCGGGTCGTTTGCAGACTCTGGGTCTCCCACCCGGAGTCTGCCCATGAACAGCAAATCCTTGTCCGGCAAGAAGATTGCCGTGCTTGCCACCGAAGGTTTCGAATACTCCGAGCTGACCGAGCCCAAGCGGATGCTCGAAGAAGCCGGCGCCAAGGTCGAGGTGATCGCGCCCGGCGATGCGAAGGAAATCAAAGGCTGGAACGTCAGCGACTGGGGCGATGCGGTGAAAGTGGATCGCCCGCTCAGCCAGGCCAAGCCCGATGATTACGAGGCGTTGCTGCTGCCGGGCGGCGTGATGAACCCCGATAAGCTGCGCCTGAAAAAAGAAGCGATATCGTTCGTGCGCGCGTTTGGCGACGCCAACAAGCCGATCGCCGCGATCTGCCATGGGCCGTGGACGCTTATCGACGCCGGTTGCGTCAAAGGCCACACCATGACGTCATGGCCCAGCCTGCAAAAAGATCTGGAAAATGCCGGCGCGCATTGGGAAGACCGCGAAGTAATCCGCGACGGCAACCTGGTGACCAGCCGCAAGCCGGACGATATTCCGGCGTTTGGCAAGGCGTTTATCGAGTTGCTGGCGGCGTAGCGTGGAGCCTCCTCTCCGTACGGGGAGAGGGGTACATTTCGCAGAATTGAAAGCATTCGCTGCATTTGCAGCGGATGAGAACAAAATCGTATTTATCGATTGCCCATTTTACTTGTGGATCGCGAAAGTGCGGCAGAGTCTCTGAGCATTCGCGGTACTCGGCAATACGAAGCCAACGAGACTGGCAATAAGCAACGAATTCACTATCGATAACCGTTGCCTGGGTATTCCTCCTTGAAATACGGGAAATAGCGCTGTGGCGTCGGTCATTCACCCGGCGTCCTGGTACTGATGATTGGGTAAGGCGTCCGTGAAGTTCGCGATGGACGCAAATAACTCTTTGACTTGCCAATGCAGCGCCCGGACACGTTCGCCATCAGTAAAAAATTGCGACGTATGTAGGTTAAGTCCTACAACAGGCGTCGTCCTTTACCGATTGTTTCCGACCTTCTGAAACCTATTCAATGTGCGAATTGTGCGGCGCGCATGACGGTCATTGATGCGTCTCCGCAATATCCAGGGGACAGGGGGATTAGGAGATGGCGGCGAGTGCCAAGGCTTGGGATGAGCTCGCTATGGGTGAGGGCTTGCCTGCGCGCAGTGCGCAGATCAAAGGGGACAATTCGATGCATGCATGTTGGCAAAGGAGCTGCCTGTGGGTAGCCGCGTTGTTGGTGCTGGCCGGTTCATGCCACGCCCAGTCCTCGGGAGGAGCGACCCCCGATCTGGAATACCAGAAGCTCATTCAGGTCGATCAAAACATCGAACCCTTGGGCGAGCACCCGTTTGGCGAAAGCATCAGTACGTATGACGGAAGCACGTCGTTCCACGTCACGGATGTCTCGTTGCGTGGTAATGGCCCGGCCATCACCGTGGGTCGATCACTGGAATTTTATGAGTGGCCTTCCCACATCATCGATACCGCTCCTCCGTCTTTCCCATTCGGAAGCTGGGATCTGGATATTCCCCGTATCGAAACGCTTGTAGGGACTGCCGGTCTCCCATCGACGGCCGTGTGGCAAACAGGGGTCGGTGGAACTACTCCTGACGTAGGTACAACAAATAGATGCAGCACTTTCGCGCCGCCACCAGGCATTCTGTCCACGTTGGCTGAGGGTGGCTGGGTGGCGGATGAATGGTGGGAGGGCTACAACTTGCTGGTGCCCGGCGAAGGCAAACAGCAACTGATGCCCCGCTACGGTGCGAATACTCTGTCACCGAACAACGGGGCGAGTTTTAACATTGTCACGAAGAACAACTGGATGATCACTTGCGGTGTTACGGCGAGTGATGGTGGCGAAGGATTCCTTGCCATCGCACCCGATGGCACGCGCTACACCTTCGCTCACCTTGTCTATCGTCCGTGGTACCCAATCATTGGCGCGGGTGGCCCACTTCCGCCTGACGGTACGATCATCGCAACACAGACGCCTCCCCCCGGGCCGAGCTCTTTCGCGGCAAAGAGTGCCCTCAAAGGGCAGAGTGTCACGCCCATGACCGCTGGACCAGGCGGGCTGGCCATCCTGTATCGCGAAGATGCATTGATGTATGTCACGCAGATCCAGGATCGCTTCGGCAATACGCTGATCTACAACTACGATTCCACCACGGGTTATCTCTCCAGTATTACGGCGAATGACGGACGCGAAGTTGATTTCACCTACGCGCCAGGTTCGTCGGTCATCCAAACGATTACCGCCAAGGCGTCCAACGTTTCGCCGCGCACCTGGACATATACGTACGCAGCCGGTCAGTTCGTTGTTCAATTGCCCGATGGCAGTTCGTGGTCCGACAACTTACCTGTTGGTGCGTACGATCTCATTCTCCCTTCCAATGCGTGTTCGGCCAACCGGTTTCCCTATTCCAATACGACTCCGGTAAGTGGACCAGGCACCATGACCGGTACGATCACAACTCCCTCCGGGCTCACGGGCACTTTTAGCTTCGTGATGAAAATGAGCGGCCGTTCGTATACGCCCCAACTGTGTTGGGGGTTAGCCAGCGCGCCGGTGGACGAGATCCCCATGGCGATCTGGCCGGAGTGGTACGTTCAACCTGCCATTACCAGTGAGGTGATCTCGGGTGCGGGAATGCCAACGCAAACATGGACTTATAGCTATTCGCCCGCAAATGCGAGCTGGAGTACCGACGCCTGCGCGACTAGCAGTACGTGCCCCACGACCGTTTACACGGATGTCACCGACCCCAACGGTAACGACACGCGTTACACGCACAGCAATCGCTTCGATTCCACCGAAGGGCTGCTCCTTCGTACGGACACATACAGCGGCGCTTATGGCGGCAGCTTGGTGCGCTCGGTGGTTAATACCTACGCCAATGCGTCGACCGGCGCGTGGCCAAGCGTCTATGGCGCCGACTTGGCGTACCGCGACAATTACTATCAAACCGAACAATTGGCACCATTAAGTCAACGCACGATCACTCAGGACGGCCAGAACTACACCTGGCAAACGATGGCGTTCAACGCCTACGCACAACCCACGGATGTGAAGCGCTATAACGATATCCCCGGACAGTCCTCGATCGAAGAGACCACCGCCTACCTCAACGACACCAACCTGTGGGTGTTGGGCTTGCCGCAGACAGTGACGAACGTCGGCACCGGCGAGGTAGAAACGAACAACAGCTACAACAGCCTCGACCTGTTGCAATCGCGCTCGCGCTTCGGCGAGTTCCTGATGAGCTATACCTACAACAGCGCCGGCCAACTGGCGAGCTTCACCGATGGCAATAACAACACGACCAGCCTGAGCAACTACTACCGCGGCATTCCCCAGGAAATCGACTACCCCGACTCAGGCAGCGAAACGCTGACGGTCGATGACCTCAGCGAGATCCGGTCGATCACGGACCAGAACGGCAACACCACGCAATACAGCTACGATCCCATCGGCCGGATCAGCACGATCACCTATCCGACCAACGATACGGTGTCGTGGTATCAGAAAAATTTCACGTATTCGTTCGTCAACAGTGCCGAGCGCGGCATCGCAGCCGGACACTGGGATCGCACCACGACCGTCGGCAATGCGGTGACCACCACCTACTTTGACGCCACCTTGCGCCCGATCCTGAGCGACACCTCCAGCGGCAGCCAGGACATCACCACGGCGACCAGCTACGACTACACCGGTGCAATGACCTTTGCCTCGTATCCCGTGTATGGCACACCGGATATCACCGCCGTCACCACCGGCACGCATCACCTCTACGACGCGTTGGAGCGTGAAACCCAAACGCAGGAAGACAGCGAACTGGGTGCATTGACGACGACGACGGCTTATCTGCCGGGCGCCGGCAAGCGAGTCACCGACCCGAACACCAACGTGACGACCACGTACTACCAGGTCTTCGACGAGCCCGACTATAAGGATCCGATTTCGGTCATTGCGCCGGGCGGTATCACGCAAACCATCGCGCGCGATATCTACGGCAATCCCACCTCGATCACCCAGTCCGGTGCCTACGGCAGCGAGAACGACAGCGTCACCAAGACGCTGCTCTACGACGGCTATCACCGCCTGTGCCGCACCACGGAGCCGGAAAGCGGTAGCACGGTGATGGTCTATGACGCCGCCAACAACCTGGCGTGGAGTGCGCAAGGCCAGACCATCACCGATGGCAGCTGCGGCCAGGGCGATGTACCCACCACTGCGCAGACCGTGCGCACCTACGATCCGATGAACCGCGTCTGGTCGATCACGCCGCCGGCGGGGACGCAAACCACCAATTACACCTATGACCTGGTCGGCAATATCAAGACCGTCAGTTCCGGCGTCACCCAGCAGCAGTTCGGCTATGACACGCGCAACCTGCTCACCACCCAGGCGCTTTCCGTGCCGGGCTATGCCTGGGCACTGGGTTATTCGTACGACGGGTATGGCCATGTCAGCGCCATCGGCTATCCCTCGTACAACGGCACCAGTGAAGGCGTGGCGTACAACCCGGATGCGCTGGGCCGCACGACCCAGGTGGGTACCTACGCCAACGGCATTACGTACTTTCCGAACAGTCAGGTGGCGAGCTTTAACTATGGCAGCGGCGCCAGCTACGTCGCTCAGCAGAACACGCGCCAGCTGTTGAGCAATTTCAGCTATGGCTTAGGCAGCACGTTAAACCTCAGCGAGGATTACACCTACGACGCCAACGGCAACATCACCAACGTCAATGACCTGGTCAACGGCCAGCGCACCAAAACGTTCGGTTATGACCCGCTCAACCGCCTTACCAGCGCGACCGCGAGCCATCTGTATGGCACGGAGAGCTACACCTACGATGCCCTGAACAACCTGCGCACGCGCCTGACCGGCGGCAACACCCTCACGCTCAACTATGACGCCAGCAATCACCTGGCAAGCGTGGCCCAGAACGGCAGCGTCATGACGCAATACGGTTACGACGCGCAGGGCAACCGCGCTAGCCTGACCAGTGGCGGCGCGACGACGAGTTACAGCTTCGATGCCGAGAACCAGCTGCTCCAGGTCTCGGGAGTGGAGAGCTACGCCTACGATGCGGCGGGCCGTCGTGTCACCAAGACAGGGACCAACGGCGCGGTCACGGCCTACTATTTTTACGATCAGGCCGGCCAGCTGATGTACGAGTTCGATCCGGGTGCGGGCACGGGTACGAACTATGTGTACTTGGGAACGAAACTGATCGCCAAGCATGCGACACCGCAGCTCGCCGTGCCGACCGGCATCGTGGTCACGCCCAATCCCAACAATGGCCACTTCACCGTCAGTTGGAACGCGGTCACCGGCGCGACCAGTTATACCTTGCAAACCACCAATGGCCTCAGTGGCACCACGGTGGTGTACAGCGGGAGTGCTGCCTCGGCATCACTAACAGTGAGTACCGGCGGCACGCAGTTCTATCAACTGCAGGCGTGCAATAGCGGCGGCTGCAGCGGATGGGCGGATATCCAGGTCGGCATCTGGCCGGCGGTTCCCACTGTCACTGTCCCCAGCGGCACGATCAATGGTGGCTACCAGGTCACCTGGTCCGCCCCGGCGGGCGCCAATACGTACACGGTGCAAGAAGCGGTCAACGGCGGCGCCTGGACGACGATTGCCAGTGGCACCGCGACCAATTCCATCTCGCGACTAGGCACCACGTCAGGCAGCTACACCTATCGAGTGGAAGCGTTCAACCGGACGGTGGCGGGCTCGGCGGGGTGGGGCACCTCGGCGGCTGTCACGGTGAACACCAGTTACGGTGTGGTGCCAAGCACTCCTGCCAACCTGACGGTGCCGAGCGCCAATTACACCGGCACGGTGACCATCAGCTGGGGCGCCTCCACACCGATCGTGACCGGTTACACCTTGCAGCAGAAGCTGAGTAATGGGAATTGGACCACGGTGTACAGCGGCACCGGCACCAGCGCCACACTGAGCGGACTGGGCAATGGCACGTACACCTATCAAGTACAGGCCTGCAACACCTCCGGAGGTGGTTCGGCGTGCTCGGGGTGGGCGACGTCCAATGCAATGGTGGTCACGCTTCCGCCGTCGCCGGCGCCTACCGCGCAGGTGCAGACGCAAAACAGCACGACTGGCACGTACATTGTCAGTTGGTCAGGCAACAACGAAGCCACCTATTACGTCGTGCAGATGCAGGTCAACGGTGGCGCCTGGACGCAGGTGCAGAGCGGTACGGGTACGGCCTATGACGCCACCGGGCAAACCGATGCAACCTATAACTACCGCGTAGAGGCGTGCAACGTCGCTGGATGTACCGGTTGGAGCACTCCGGTTACCACGAGTGTGCTGTTACCGCCGGGTTCGGCGCCGTCGCTGAGTGGCGGTGGTACGAGCAACACCGGCAGCTACGGTCTCAGCTGGAGTGGTGTAGCTACGGCAACCTATTACAACCTGACAGAAAACGGGAACCTCATCCAGAACAACGGTACAACCAGCTGGAGCACGAGCGGGCGAGGCAATGGGACGTATCAGTACCAAGTACAGGCGTGTAATGCCTCGGGATGCGGGCCTTGGAGTAACGTCGTGACTGAGTCCGTCGCGCTGATTCCCGCCACACCAACCATCACGGTGAAACAAGTGCCAGGGAGCAAGCTCATAAACGTAACAGTCACCTGGGCAGCAATGCCTAACGCAACATTTTATGTGGTGCGAGAACTCTCCGGTGGCACCTATACGCAGGTGTATTCGGGCTCCAACACATCTTGGTCGGGCATTTATCCCTACGGACCCCTGCGCTCCTTCAATGCGGAAGCATGCAGTAGCGCAGGGTGTTCACAGTGGAGCAATGACTAGCTCCTCGGATGACATGCTCGTCGTTGGTCTCAGGTGGTTGCTACAGCAACGTGCATGGGGCCAAAGCAATATGTCCGATCGCACGAGCGTGTTCAAAGATGTTGGGTAACGTCAAAGTGGTGTCGATCAAATGGCTGCGTAAGCGAAGTTTGAACATCGGCATCATGGGCGCTCATCTAATCGGGGGAAATATGCGCAAGCAATGGTGGTTGAAGTGGGGAAGCATTCTGGCTGTTCTATGCGGGCCAGCGTTGGTTAGTGCACAAACCGTCAGCTTCGATACCTTGCCTGCGCTGCGCGTCACAACACCTGTTCCCTCCGGTTTACACGTGCCCGGTGATATGGACGGCAATGGCGTATCCGATCTGTTTTTGTTCAACCCGCAAACCAGCCAACTCCAGTATTGGCTGATGAACACCAATGATGCGAATGGCGCCGTCACCAAACTCAGCTCGCGCACCATCAGCGTGACGTCTGGCTATTTTGTCGGTGCCCTTGGTGATTTCAATGGTGACGGCTTGGCGGACCTGGTCTTCACCAGCAGCAATCACGATCTCTATCTATGGACCAACAATGGTCAGGGTGGCTTTACCTCCACGCAGATCGATTCCTATCCAGCAGGATGGAAGCTGGTGGGCGCCGCTGATGTGGACGGGGATGGCCAGGATGATCTGCTCTGGTTGAACCCATCGACCTGCCAGTTCGGCTACTGGCTGATGAAGAACGGCGTTCACGTCGAATCGAAAACGATCAACATTACCTGCGGCTACTACCCGCTATCGATCGGGTATTACACCCCGTCGAACCGCGTTTCGATCATCTGGACCAGCGCAGCCCAGGATATGTCTATCTGGGATAGCATGGGCAATCAGTTCACGCCTTACTCATTCGGCACGTATGGGCCGGGCAGCACCATGGTGGCACTGGGCGGGGGCTACGAAGGCTCCCTGATGAGCCTGATCTACATCGCGTCCAACCAGACAGCCTTTGGTCTCGAACTCGACCGTACCTTTGATCAGATCGGAAACCAGACGCTCTGGCAGACCACGGAATGGTGGCTCGACAACAATTATCAGCTGCCATGGAGTTCAGCCGGCTTTCTCATCGAAGGACGGGGCACCAACATGACCGGCGTGATCTATCAGCACGGGACGGCTGAGCTTGAAGTGTGTCCGCCGTTGGGTGGTAGCGGTTATGAAAGCACGCCCGCACCGATGCCTTACACGTGCCCGAGCTTTTCCATTCCGTCGGGATGGAAGGTCATCGGGGCGATGGCCAATGGCATCGTTCCAGGCGGCTAGTTTCCATAAAGCTTGTCAGCGCCAATCGATCATTGGTTGCAAATCGACAAATAAGGACGTCACGCCATGGATACCCATAAGAAGCGGCAAATACGAAAGTCCATTGGGACTTTGCTGCGCTGGTTCGCGCTGAGTTTGCTGTTTGCAAGCGTGCATGCGTTTGCGCAGACCGGCGGTACGGTGACTTACGTCTATACCGATCCGCAGGGAACGCCTCTGGCAGAGACGGATGCGAGCGGGAATATCACGGCCACGTTCGAGTACACGCCTTACGGGACCTATGCGCCTCAGGGCACGTCGGCGCCTGGCCCTGCACCGAAAGGTCCTGGATACACGGGGCATGTGAGCGATCCGGAGACGAACCTCGTTTATATGCAGGCGAGGTATTACGACCCGGTGACGGGGCATTTTTTGAGCATAGATCCCGTCACGCCATCGCCAGGGGACGCATTCAACTTCAATCGATATGCCTACGTCGATAACAACCCGATTATGGGGATGGATCCCACGGGCAAGGACGACTGTGGGGGCCCAGCATGTACGTTTATGCGCCAAATTTCGGACAGCTTCAGTCGGGTTGCCAGCGGAGCGTGGGGCGATGCGAATGGATCGCCCAGCGGGATGATGACCCAGCATGCACAGGCCGCCGCTAGCGCCATGAATGGGGCAATAGCTGCGGGCATATCTGACGCAGCTGCTACCGTTGCACCGGTGGCGGACGCTGTGCCCGGTGCAACGCTTGGCGCCTGCGTTGCAGGTGAGAAGTGCAGTGGTGGTGATTGGGCTATGGGTGCCTTGTTGGTCATTCCTGGCGAAGGTGAAGAAGTAGATGCCGCTTCTCTCATAGGGAAGGCTGTGCATGGTAATTCAGCAGCCAGCAAAGCCACCTCGTACTTGTATCGACTAATCGATAATGGAGGTGGACTCTTGAAGTGGGGTATCTCGAAGAATCCATTTAGGCGATACACCCAAGGTTTTATGCTAGATAAGGATATGCAGATTATGACCTCAGGTTCGCGACGGGAGATGCTCAATTTGGAGCGATGGATCGTGGAACGCGACCCGGGTGCACTAAACCGTGAACCGTGGGCTGGTGATAAGGCGGGAGGTACCCCATGAAAACTGTAGATGAAATGGAAGAAACGCCGGCTCTTTCCCTGGGTTCGATCGTTGGGGGTTCAACCGTAGCCAACAAGCCATGGCAGGCGGCGATTAGAGAACTAACTACTCGTATCGGTGAGGTAAGGCAGGGCGTTGAAGTACCTTTGAATCTAAATGTAGTGTTTCAAGTTCCTGGGAATATGCTGAAGCCGGAGTTTGTTGGAGTCCGCACGGGTAGCTTCTCCAAGGCAAGGGCTTTGCTGATGGTTCAGGTGGCGGTCCCCGAAGAAGTACCTCCGGACCCAGCGCTTTACGTTAAAAATGCTATTCATGAAGCCATTGACGAGGCTGCTAGATGGGCGGTGAAGCGCAAAGTAGCGATCGACGTTCCCAAGCTCCTTGACATACTTGATCGAGCGTAACCAAAAACAGGAGAAGAGCGGGAAGACGAAGGTCGTCAGATAGAAAAGCGTATGACTTACCCGATCGTGCAACCTCCTTTCACGTTAGATTTTTACACGATGCCAAAACGCGAATTGGCCGATTATCGAGAATGGTTTCTTGATATTCTGCCGGTAGGCATGCGCACACTTGAAGAAAAGCCGTGCTAGCGACGCAGGGGTTTGAGCGCTGGCGTGCGAACGAAACGCCCGATTCCCTCAATACCTTGGGCGAATGGCTTGCCACTCAAGTTGAAACGCGAGCTCTTACAACTGAAGAGTCAGCGCAGGCGGTGAAGGAGATGCCGCCTCAATTCAAAGGCATTTTGCCCATCGAACCATGGGAGTTGACCAATCGCAGTTACTCATTGGCGATGGACGTTGGCATGTATCTTGGTCAGGTGATGCTCTCGAAGTATCCATCACGCCTGCGGTGGGACCAGGACTTGCGGGATAAGCGGGACGCTGACTGTGGTCAAGTATTGATTGTTGGGACAGGGGTCGTGTCCATGAATACCGTTGGTTTCCTTGTGGGCATGGCTAAAAATTTTATACGGCAGAAGGGAAAGAGAGACCTGCGCAGTGTATGAAATCTGGTCGGGCCCCGAGTCCGCGCTATTTGTGCCAGCGCCCATCAAGAAAGCCCGTAAACCGCGCAACTGACGAGCGATCAAATCCATTGAGGTTTGAACGCGATAGATACGGATGCTGCATTAATCCGGTCGCTGGAAAAAAATCATCATTTTCGTCTGCCGCAACGTGGTCGCTTGCCGTCGATTTGTGCTGCGCTGGTTCGCGCTGAGTTTGCTGTTTGCAAGCGTGCATGCGTTTGCGCAGACCGGCGGTACGGTGACTTACGTCTATACCGATCCGCAGGGAACGCCTCTGGCAGAGACGGATGCGAGCGGGAATATCACGGCCACGTTCGAGTACACGCCTTACGGGACCTATGCGCCTCAGGGCACGTCGGCGCCTGGCCCTGCACCGAAAGGTCCTGGATACACGGGGCATGTGAGCGATCCGGAGACGAACCTCGTTTATATGCAGGCGAGGTATTACGACCCGGTGACGGGGCATTTTTTGAGCATAGATCCCGTCACGCCATCGCCAGGGGACGCATTCAACTTCAATCGATATGCCTACGTCGATAACAACCCGATTATGGGGATGGATCCCACGGGCAAGGACGACTGTGGGGGCCCAGCATGTACGTTTATGCGCCAAATTTCGGACAGCTTCAGTCGGGTTGCCAGCGGAGCCTGGGGCGATGCGAATGGATCGCCCAGCGGAATGATGACCCAGCATGCGCAGGCCGCAGCTAGCGCCATGAATGGGGCAATAGCTGCGGGCATATCTGACGCAGCTGCGACTGTTGCACCGGTGGCCGATGCTGTGCCTGGGGCTTCACTAGGAGCTTGCGCTGCTGGTCAGGGCTGCAGTAAAAGCGATTGGATATTCGCTGGGCTGGCCGTTGTGCCTGCTGACGGCTTCGAGGCAGGAGAGGGTGCTTCTCTCTTCGCGGATGTTCTGCATGGTAATTCTGCGCTAAGTACTCGCACTGCTTATTTATATCGATTGACGACAAAAACGGTAACCTGCTCAAATGGGGGATATCTTATAACCCTGCTAGACGTTACACCTCGAAGGTTATGTTCAACAAAGACATGCAGATCATGATGTCTGGAACAAGACGAGAGATGCTTGACCTCGAAAGGTGGATCGTCGAACGTGACCCAGGCAAGTTAAATCATGAATCTTGGGCGGATGAAGCAATTCGGAATGGAACTGTAGAAAATGGCCCTTGAAGAACCCGAAGATAAAGAAGTCGAGATTCTTACCTTTGGCACACTTGTTGGAGGAAGTGGCACCAATAGTCACCGCTGGAAAGATGCAGTTTGGGATTTGAGTTGGCGGATTGATGGCGTCGCGAAGACCCATACATCGCCCTTAAAATTGAACGTTGTATTTCACATTCCGGGAAATATGCTCAAACCGGAATTCAGCGGAGTTCGTACCGGTTCGTACTTTAAAAAATTAGCGGCGCTCATGGTTCAAGTTGCACTGCCTGAAGAGCTTGCTGAAGATGTGCCGGCGTACATTGAGCACGTTACACATTTAGCCATCGACGAAGCGGCCCGCTGGGCCGTAAAGCGTCGTCTCGAGTTTGATGCTGCTCTGTTTCATGACATCGTTGAACGGGCTGGCGGGTCTTCCTCATCTAATAATGCAGCCTGATCGCTCGCCGGTGATTTGTTTTCCAGTTCCAGTGAAGTGAGATAGTCCCTGTTACTGTCGAGCTTGTGCGTGGCTTTAGAAACGATCCATTCGTACGCTGTGATTGCCTCCGGCCAGCCCACGAGCTTCATGGCATCTCTGGAAAAACATCGGGCCTACCCACGGCCAGATCCAGCGCAAAGGTGGCGGCGCCACGCTTGACGCATGCAAGCTCCGCTTCTGCCGCACGTTTGGCATCCGCCTCGGTAGGGAAGTCACCACGCAGGACCTTCATATGTCCATACCTGACGGCAAGTGCGCGGTGGCTATGAGGGGCTCCCTCATCAGCCTGATCTACATCGCGTCCAACCAGACAGCCTTTGGTCTCGAACTCGACCGTACCTTTGATCAGATCGGAAACCAGACGCTCTGGCAGACCACGGAGTGGTGGCTCGACAACAGCTATCAGCTCCCCTGGAGTTCGGCGGGTTTCTTGATCGAAGGGCGGGGCACGAACATAACGGGCGTGATCTACCAACATGGTGCGGCGCAGCTGGAAGTATGCCCACCCTTGGGCGGTAGCGGTTATGAAAGCACGCCCGCACCCATGCCTTATACGTGTCCGAGCTTTTCGATTTCCTTCGGGGTGGAAGGTCATCGGAGCGATGGCCAATGGCATCGTTCCCGGCGGCTAGTTTCCATACGCCTTGTCAGTGCTAATCGGTCATCCATCGCAGCTTTGACAATTAAGGACGCTACATCATGGAAATCAGTAAGAAGCGGCAAGCAAAAAGGTTCATAAGGAGTTTGCTGCACTGGTTGATGCTGAGTTTGATGTTTGCAAGCACGCATGCGCTTGCACAGACAGGCGGTACGGTCACCTACGTCTACACCGATCCGCAAGGCACGCCACTGGCCGAGACGGATGCGAGCGGGAATATCACAGCCACGTCTGAGTACACACCTTACGGTACCTACGCCCCTCAGGGGACAACCACCCCGGGCGCTGCACCCAAGGGGCCTGGATATACGGGGCATGTGAATGATCCGGAGACAAACCTCGTTTACATGCAAGCGAGGTACTACGACCCGGCGACAGGACACTTTTTGAGCATCGAACCTGTTAGTCCACGGGCCGGTGATGCGTTCAACTTCAATCGATATGCGTACGTCAACAACAATCCCATTATGGGGTTGGACCCCACGGGCATGGATGACGACTGTGGTGGTCCTGCGTGCAGGGTCATGCGCCAGATTTCGGACGGCTTCAGCCGGGTTGCCAGCGGGGCCTGGGGCGATGCGAATGGATCGCCGAGCGGAATGATGACTCAGCACGCGCAAGCCGCCGCTACCGCCATGAATAGCGAAATAAATGGGGGCCTAGCTGATGCAGCTGCGACCGTTGCACCTGTGGCTGATGCTGTGCCGGGGACTTCACTCGGAGCTTGCGCCGCTGGTCAGGGCTGCAGTAAAAGCGATTGGATATTCGCCGGTCTGGCCGTTATTCCGGAGGATGGGCTGGAGGTAGGTGCGGCGAGGGTACTTAAGCCAATTAATTTGCCTGCTTGGCGACGTATCTCCATTGCCATGGAACACATCGCATCTGGTCATATGGTAGGAGGCTCTCGAGTTAGTTCCCTAAAGACTCTATTTCCGGAGGGTATGTCGGTCAGCCAAGTAGAGAACGCAGTGCGTCAAGCGTATCGGTATGGTCAAAGAGTTGCTACTCAGGGAAATCGTGTGCTTGTTCGAGGTGAGTCTGGTGGTGCAAAGATAGAAATGTGGATCAATACAGACACTCGAACGATTGAAACAGCATACCCTACAAGCAGGTGACATCTATGCAAGATCTGCAGGTCGAGCTGATTGAGGAGTCAATCGGTTTTACAGGTCGCGGTCTGATAACCGGAATTGTTTTTTTTGACTTCGGAGCATTTCAATTTCCGGAGCGAGAGTGGAATGATGCGGTAGTCGTAATCGTTGATTGGTGGCTTATAGCGCTCATTAACTTAGTAGAGGGCCGGACAGGAGAGGTTGAGCTCCGTTTTATGGAAGGGTCTTTTTGGTTGTCAGTTCGCAGAGAAGTTGGTGACGAGTGCCAAATACAGTGCATAGAGGGTTCGCGCGCGAGCGTGCAGTTTCAGTGCCGAACTTCTGCTGTAAAACTTTTAAGATCCACGCTCATGATTGCCGCACGATTGCAGCGAATCTGTTATGACAAAGGATGGCGGTCAGTGGACGTTGAGGCGCTTGAGAATCACGTTGGTGAAGCTCGAAAGCTGGCAGGAGAACACTAGATGAATGAGTGATATGGAATGCTCGGAATTTGAAGATCAGGTCTGCCTGAATGTCACCGATATTGTCGCCTTGGATTTGTTAAATGAAATGAACGGAGTGCCTTACTCAAAAAAGGTGATCCTAGGAGAACATTTTGCCCTTCTATAAGATACTTCTTTGCGCTGAAGGTATCGCTCTGCCATCAGGTGATGGCGAGCCAATAGTTGGCTTTTTTGCAACACGAATCGCGTTCGGCAAGGATGCTCAAATTGCCGGAGAGAAAGCCAAGGCAATGTTGCTCAATGAGTGGGGGCGTGAAGGCTGGAGTGCCCGCAATCAAGGAGTCGATCCAGTATTGAACATACAGGAGTGTTGGAAAGTCACGTTTTTCAATGCGATGATCAAGAGAGCGTCCGGCTTCACGTTTTACCGATGATCACAAAAGCTTTGTATGCCACCGCGTGGGCTGGGATGAAATCCCGGCATCCAGAGTTGCAAAGCAAGCTAGGATTAGCACCGCCTGTGTTGTTCGCATTAGGCGTAGTGGATGCCTAGTACCTCAATCATCATGTCGCCCGCCGGGCGCTGCCAGCGCACCTCATCGCCAACTCGCGCACCGAGCAACGCCGTCGCCAACGGCGATACGTAACTTACCAGGCCATGTTCGGCATCGGCTTCATCTTCGCCCACGATCTGCCAACGCTGCTCGCCTTCATCGCTGTCGACCGTCACGGTGGCGCCGAAGGCGACGCGATCGTGCGGTTGCTTGGAGAGATCCACTTCGATGGCGCTGGCGACGCGTGCGTGGAGGTAACGCAGTTCGCGTTCGAGCGTGACCAATTCATTGCGTTGTGCCAGTGCATCCTGTTCATTCGCTTTCAAAGCGTTGTGGCGCGCCGTGGCTTTGTCCAGGCGCTCGCGCAACAAAGCCAGGCCACGCGGCGTCACGTAGTTGGCGTGCGTGCTGATCGGCAGTTCGGGCAACACCTCGGGGGTGTCGTCATCGTTGTCTTTGACGAAGGCTCGGCTCATACGGCCCTCCTTATTCGTAATGAAATAAATAGATGAAGCCGGGCGGCTGCGGCGTCGCCCGGTTCGTTCGGTGAATGGGGTGGCGACGTCAGTCTTCGTCCAGTTTCGGCTTCCAGGCCTCGCAGAGCTGGCGCTGGATGGGCGGTGGCACGGGTTCGTAATGGCTGAGGTCGAGACTGTAGCGGCCGCGGCCGCCGGTCATGGCTTTGAGTTCGGTGGGATAGTCGGTGAGTTCGGCCAAGGGTGCTTGCGCCTTGATCACGATTTCGCCGTCGTGTTTGGCATCCGTGCCCATGATGCGCGCGCGCTTGCCGGCCAGGCCGCCGGTGACGTCGCCCACGCTGGGTTCGGGAATGGCCACTTCAACATCCACGATCGGCTCCAGTACCAGCGGCCGCGCCTTGCTGACCGCATCGAGAAACGCCTTCTTGCCGGCAGAAATGAACGCGACTTCCTTGGAATCGACGGGGTGGTATTTGCCGTCGTAAACCGTCACGCGCAGGTCCTGCAACGGATAGCCCGCCACCGCGCCGTTTTCCATTGCCTGGCGCACGCCTTTCTCGATGGCGGGCAGATATTGCCCGGGAATCACGCCGCCCTTGACCGCATCGACGAATTCGAAACCGGTACCGCGGTCGAGCGGGTCGACACGCAGGAAGACTTCACCGAATTGTCCGGCGCCGCCGGTTTGTTTTTTGTGACGATGATGTCCTTCGGCCGTGTGGGAAATGGTTTCGCGATAGGCGATACGCGGCGGATGCGTCACCACTTCCACGCCGTAGCGCTCTTTCATGCGCTCCAGCATGATTTTCAAATGCAGGTCGGAAAGCCCGCGGATCACCGTTTCGTTCAGTTCCTTGTGATGTTCCACGCGAAAGCACGGGTCTTCCTCGGACAGCCGCGACAATGCCTGCGAAAGCTTCTGCTCCTGCCCTTTGTGGCTGGGTTCGAGCGCCAGGCCGAACATCGGTTGCGGGAAGCGCAGGGGCTCGAGATGGATCAGGTCTTCGTCGTGCGAGTCGTGCAGCACGGCGTCGAAATGGATGTCTTCCACCTTGGCCACGGCGGCGATGTCGCCGGGTATGGCCTGTTCCATTTCCACGTGCGATTTACCGCTGAGCCGAAACAGGTGGCCGACCTTGAACGCCTTGCGGTTGTCGTCGATGAACAGCTGGCTGTCGCGCCGAATCGTGCCCTGCCAGACGCGGAAAATGCCCAGCTTGCCGACGAAGGGGTCGTTGACCACTTTGAATACGTCGGCGATCACGTGTGCGTTCGCATCGGGCTCCACCGGAAGTTGCAGATTCTGCGCGTTGCGAAAAGGCGGCGGATTGCCTTCGGCGGGGTTGGGCAGCAGGCGATCGAACAGGTCCAGCAGTTCGTTCACGCCCGCGCCGGTGCGCGCACTGACGAAGCAGACCGGCACCAGATGGCCTTCGCGCAGGCATTGCTCGAACGCATCATGCAATTGCTGCGGCGTGAGCGCTTCTTCACCGGCCTCGAGGTAGGCGCCCATGGTGGTTTCGTTGATCTCCACCACCTGGTCGAGAATCTGCTGATGCGCTTGGGCCAGCGACGAGAAATCGGTGGCGCCGTCGCGATGGAAAAAACAGTCCAGCACCTTGCTGCCGTTGTCGGCCGGCAAGTTGACCGGCAGGCATTCACTGCCGAACTCCTCGCGCAATGCATCGACCAATCCCGCCAGGCCGGCGCTCTCGGTATCGATCTTGTTGATCACCAGCAGGCGCGCCAGGCCGCGCTCGCGCGCGCGCTCCATCATGCGGCGCGTGCCGTATTCAATGCCGTTGGATGCGTTCACCACAATCGCCACGGTTTCCACGGCGGTGAAAGCGGAAAGCGTTCCGCCGCGGAAATCCTGATAGCCGGCGGTGTCGATCAGGTTGATGTGGCAGGCATGGTGGTCGATGCCGGCGACGCAGCTGTCGATCGAGTGGCCGCGCGTTTTCTCCTGTGGATCGGTGTCCGATTGCGTGGTGCCGCGCTCTACCGATCCTTGCGTCTGGATGACGCCGCCGACGTGCAGCAAGGCTTCGAACAAGGTGGTCTTGCCCACGCCGGCGTGACCGGCGAGCGCGACGTTGCGGATGTGTTCCGTGTGATAGGACACGATGCGACCCTCCTCTGCATGGGCCTCCTGGAGCCTGTTCGATGTCTCGGCATGGTTCGCCTGGGCGGCTGCGCTGAGAACATGGAACAAGCGCCTGGACGGCTATCGTGGTGGGCCGTCATGGTCGTCCTTCGCGTCCAGGACGCAGGGCGGTCATGGCGGGGAACGGCAGTGGCGCTTGCCAGTTGGCTACTGCGGTTGGGTTAGCCTTCTCCCATTGGCCGGATTGGTCAAGTTGCAATGCGGAGATGGCTTGCCGCTGACGTTAACCTGATGTGATGCCGGTGGAACCGGCGGGCTAGGTGGCTGTCTGTGAGGCATCCCTTACCCATGGCGCCGCACGATGCGGCCAACCAGCACACCGAGGATGTTTTATCGAACGCCCTGACCAGGTCGAGTACCATCGCTGGTTCCTCCCGCCGGACCACGACCGGCACCGCGGACTGGCACAGCTCGACGGCCCCACGCGCGCCATGCTGCACCAATTGCGCTGGCGCAAACCGCCGCGCGATCGCCGCCGCCTGTGGGGCGCGTTGGCGGTCGCGCTGTTGCTGCATATCTTTTTCTTCATCGCGGTGTGGTACGAGATGAAGCCGGGCGTGCGTGCGCCGGAAGTGGTGCAGGTGCAGCTCGATCAGGGCATCCATGTGCGTTTCATCGCGCGCAGCACGGTCCAGCCGCAAGCTGCGCCGCCGCCGATCACGCCGCCGCCGCGTCCTGTACGTGAGCCGCCGTCGCACAATGCGATGACGATGCATCTGCCGACGTCTGCGCCGGCGCCGCAACCCGCACCGGCGACGTCGGTGCCGCATCCGCTGTTGTTCGACCGCACCGGACAAATCGTGCTGCCGGCCACTGCCTCCAGTGCGCCCGCGCCGGCATACGTGCAGCGCGCGCCGCAAGGCGACACGCAGATCATGCACGACCGCGACATCATCAAGTACAAGCCCACCAGGCTCGACCCTTACTGGCGCAAGAGCAGCAACGCCATCGACGACGCCTTGCAGAAAGCGGTGGAAAAAACCACGGTGAAGAAAACCATCCAGTTACCGGGCGGCATTCGCATCCATTGCGGTATTTCGCTGGCGGCACTGGGGGGCGGATGCGGTGGCGATCCACCGCCGCCCCCACCGCCCACCGATGGCGATGAGCGCTTGAACATGGCGCCTGCGCCCTTGGTGAAAGGCACGTCTATACCCAAGCCCGACGTGGCCACATGCATTGCCGATTATCGAGCGGGCAAGCCGCTGCCCTATGGTTGCCCGGTAGATACGCCCACGCGCGCGGTGGATGCGGAGAAGAAGAAATCGGGGCCGTAGGTTGGGGCAGAAAAGTGGTGCTCTGTAGGCTGGAATGACATCCCAGCTTCGTTTTTTGCCCCATGCTTGGAATTCAAGCCAGCCTATGTATGGACGTCATTCCCGCGAAAGCGGGAACCCATCTTTGCTGTTGCACTGAGGGCAAATGGATTCCCGCTTTCGCGGGAATGACGGCCGTATGGGTTACCGCAGACATACATGGGGCCACGCCAATTCCTTGCCGGACAGCAGTGCGCTTTCGCGGGAGTGGCTGCCATGGGGTTGAATGCATCGCTTCGGCGGAACGCACAAGACGTAAGTCGGAACGAAAACCCTACCTCGAAAATCCGATGTATTTCGAATGAACGCTGCCACTGCGATTCGTCATCATGTGTTTTTCACGCGACTGTAGCTATCGCCAACATTTAGACGTCTAAATAGCCAAGATATTTAGACGTCTAAATTCATCCGTGCATGTAAATTACCAATAGCACTGGACGTCCAGAACAAACTGGGAGCAGTATCGGATCTCCGCGCTCGTCCGGCGGGGATCAAGTGGGAAATAACTTAAGTCAACGCGACCGCAGCCTGTGGCTGCGTCGGGCCCGTACGGCGGTGCGATGGCTCTATCCATTCTTCAATTACAGAGAGGTGACCACGACGAGTGCATGCGGCAGATACATCACAGGGGGCTCGCTTTCTTTCATTTCCTTTTTAATGGAGAAACAACGTGAAAACCGAGCATGTGATGATCAGTGTTTGCATTGCGGCAGCGCTCGCCACGCTGCCTTCGATGTCTCTGGCTACTGCTTCAAACGCCGCGCTGGCAGGTATCGACACCACCGAGGCGCCGCGGGTCACGCAAACGGTCGACAACAGGGTCGTTTCCGCCCTGGGCAATACGCATCTATCGCTGTTGGACAAGGTGCCGTCTGCCGGTGCCGTGGCTGATTCCACGCCGATGAACCATATGCAGCTGGTCCTGCAGCGCAGTGCGAAGCGCAGCGCCGCACTGAACCAGCTGATCGCCGCGCAGCACGATCCTTCTTCATCCAAGTTCCATCAATGGGTGACCCCAAGCCAGTTCGGGCAAGCCTTTGGCGTAAGCAATGCGGACATCAGCGCGGTGACCGCCTGGCTTACCTCGCAGGGCTTCAAGGTCAACGGCGTGTTGCCGAACAAGATGCAGATCGATTTCAGCGGCACGGCCGGACAGGTGCGGCAAGCCTTCCGCACACAGGAAAATCATTACATCGTCAATCATGTAAACCACATCGCCAATGACGGCGACATCAGCATTCCTTCGGCCTTGCACAACGTGGTGGTGGGCGTAGCGGGCCTGAACGATTTCCGGCCGCAACCTTTGCATCAACAGCCGCAGATCGCGAAGTTCGATGGTTCCACCCAGCGGTTCAAGGTCCAGCAGTCGGCCAAGACGGCCAACGCCAGCAGCGGGCCCAAGCCGATGGTGAGTTTCGAAGGTGGCGTACGCGGCTTTGCGCCGTATGACATGCAGACCATCTATAACACCGCGCCGTTGTATGTGCAGGGCCTGACTGGCAAGGGCGTCAATATTGCCGTCGTGGAAGACCAGGACATGGATGTGTCGGACTGGCCGAATTTCGTCAGCCAGTTCGGCTTGGGCGGCTACGGCGGCACCTTCCAGCAGTTCCAGCCGCAGCTGTCGCCGAGCACCGGCAATTGCACTGATCCGGGTGGCAATGATCCCTACAGCGAAAGCATCGAGACCGTGCTCGATTCGGAATACTCCACCGCCATCGCGCCCGGTGCGAATATCTGGGTGGCGACGTGCAGCGATACCGGCAGCAACAATTTCTTCGGTGGCGTGTTCACCGCGGCCAGCAATTTGATCAATGGCACCTCGCGTCCCAACATCATCAGCGCCAGCTATGGCTATGGTGAGGGCTTTACCGACGCCGCCAGCAAGGCCGCTATCGATGCGATGTGGGCGCAGGCGGATGCGGAGGGCATCTCGGTGTTCGTGTCCAGCGGCGATTCCGGTTCCAACCCCAGCTTCAACGGTTCGATCATCAACGGCGTGCCGGCCATCGATGCCAATTCGTTTGGTTCGTCGGTCAACAACACCGCCGTCGGCGGTTCGGATACGGCGGATGTGCTCGATGGCAACAGCAGCAAGTACTTCAACAGTACGTTGAATCCGGTGTATGGATCGGCCAAGTCGTACGTGCCGGAAATTACCTGGAATCAATCGTGCGGCAACACGCGCGCGGCCAAGGACCTGATCGGCGGCAGTGCCTTGCAGTTCTGCAAGAACGCGATGATCTACGATCCCTACGGTTATTACGTTACCTCCGAGAGCGGCAGTGGCGGCGCGTCCTCGGTCGTGGCGAAGCCGTCGTGGCAACGGATCGTGCGCGGCGCGGCCAAGGATCAGTCGCGTGACTTGCCGGATGTGTCGCTGTTTGCCGGTTCCTACGGCGGTTATTCCTGGGTGATTCTGTGCACGGGTGCCAGTCCGTGTGCGCCGAACTTCACCACGCCGGTGGTGCTGGAAGGCGGCACTTCGCTGTCGTCGCCGATGTTCGCCGGCATCCAGGCGCTGGTCGACCAGGGGCTGTCCAGCGCAGGTGGATCGATGGATCAAGGCAATGCCGCACCGACGCTGTATGAGCTGGCACGCAACGAATACGGCGGTCCCACCGGTTCCGCACCGTCGACGCTTGCTGCATGCAATGCCGACAACGGCACCAAGGGCACCGGCAAGTGCGTGTTCCACAACATCACCGACGGCGGCAACTCCACCCAGTGCATCGAGCTGCAGGGTGAAACCACGCCCGATTGCTACTTCTACGGCACGATTCAGAACTTCGAGGGCTTCTATGGGCCAACGCAAGTCGGCCTCACCTCGTCCAATGCCACGAAGTACAACAGCTCAACCGCTGCCTATGCGGCAAAGGCCGGCTGGAGCGGCGCCAATGGATTGGGCTCGGTGAATGCCAGCAACCTGTTGTCGGCGTGGAAGTCGTTCAACGGTCTGTAATGGGCGTTAGTGAGCACGGATGTTCGAAACCCTGGCGGCCAAGGCCGCCAGGGTTTTTTGTGGGCAGAGGATGAAACTGGCCTGGGATGAAATCCCAGCGTGTTTGTGGCGCCTGATGCCGGGATTTCATCCCGGTCTGCAAGAGCGTTCCCAAGCTCAAGAAATCCGCTTGCCCCGGTACACTGGCGCCCATGTCGCCTTCGCCTCCTGAACAGCCCGAATCCATCGCATCCAAGGTCATCATGATCAAGTCGCCGCGCGATGCGGCGACGTGGGCGGTGGTCTATCGGCGGCGTACGCGCGAGAAGCCGCGCGACTATCTGTTGAAGCTGGCCGGGGTGATCGGCGCGCTGCTGGTGCATGTGCTGGTGCTGCTGGGCTCGTTTCTCGGTTCGCCCTACGAGCTGCCGCCGCCACCGCCCGAACCCAAGGGCAACATGCTGGTCGTGCGTTTGATCCCGAACAAGCCACCGCCCCCACCACCACCGCCCGTGCGTGGCGTGCCGCCCAGGGAGCATGGCCCGACCCATCGCGGCAACACTTCGCAAGTGGTGCATGCCACGCATGAAACCTCCACTGCGGCGCCGGTGGCCGCCGTAGCGCAGCCGCCGGTGCCGGCGCCGAAACAGCCGCCCGTGGTGGCGCAAGCCAAGCCGCCGGCGGCGGAAAAAGCGCAGCAGCAACCGTCGGCACCATTGCCGCCGATTACCTTGCCCAAACCCTCGCCGCAGCCGATCGAGCAACCCGCGCCGGCAGGTTTGCCACCGCCGCCGTTGAGCATGCAGGCGGTGCAGGTGCCACAGCCGGTGCCGCCGCAGTTCCAGCCGGAACCACCGCGCAAGCCGCAAGCGGAGGGCACGCAGCCGATGCCTCCGCTGCCGTCGCTCGCGTTGCCGACGCAACCGGCGCAGTCGGCGCCGTCCATCACCGCACCGCAAATCGCGGTGGAAAAACCGTCGCTGGCGCCAACGCCCATGCCCAGCGTGGTACCTGCTCAAGCCAGCGCAGCACCTGCATCGCCTGCCGCACCGGCCTTGCAGCCGATACCGATGCCGGCGCAAGCGGCGCCGACGGTGAATCTGCAGGCATCGGCCACGCCGCTGGCGACACCGAACGTGCAGCACACGTCGCCACAGCAGCTCGGCCCGGTGGTGCGTGCGCAGGAGCCGCCGGCACTCGCGCCGGTGCCAGTCACGCCCGTGGCCGCAC
The DNA here is from genome assembly GCF_036746095.1 of Dyella sp. Classification (NCBI taxonomy): domain Bacteria; kingdom Pseudomonadati; phylum Pseudomonadota; class Gammaproteobacteria; order Lysobacterales; family Rhodanobacteraceae; genus Dyella; species Dyella sp. The sequence goes on along the minus strand of NZ_DAIOEU010000044.1, from coordinate 13,576 downwards.
CGGCGCCCGACGTGAGGCCTGCCGCACCCGCATTGAATATCCAGGCGCCGACCTTGGCGGTGCCGGAGGTGTCGCTGCGTCCGCAATTGAGTCCGTCGGCGGCACCTGTGCCCACGACGCCGCAGAGCGAAGCCAAGCCATCGACATCGCCCAGCAGCGAAAAGGAAACCGCTGCGACGTCGCCGCCTACCTCCAACTCGTCGCCATCGAATGCAGCCGCCAACGAAGGCAACGCCAGCACGAGCACCGCGCCCAACGCCACGCCCCAGGGCAGCGAAACGGAAAATCCAGGACAACCCAACGGCGTGGCGCAATCGCAGAACGAAAACAACGGTACCCAAGGGACGCAGCCATCGCCGACACCTGGCACCGGCAACAATACGGCGGGCGAGCAGGGCGGCGGCACACCCGGTACGCAAAACGGCACCTACATCCAACTGAAGCCGCGCGGCGATACGCAAATCATGTCGCACAACACCAATCTGCCGCACTACAACCCCACGCGTTTCGACAAGTACTGGACGCCCGAAGGCGAGAGTTCCGTCGATACCGCCTTGCGCCATGCAGTGGAAAAGACCACGGTGAAGCACACCTTCAATTTGCCGCAAGGCGTGCGCATCGAATGCCAGGTGATGCCATTGCTGCCGTCGTCGCTGTTCGGTTGCCACAATCCCGATCCGCCGGCGAAGCCGTTGGACAAGAAGATCTACGATCGCCTGAATCTACCTACGCAGAATGCGTCGATACCGAAGACGGAGGTGGCGGCAGCTGCGAGTACACCAGCGCCTGCTGCGCCGGTGGTGTTGGACAACAGTGCCGAATGTGCCGCGGCGCGCGTGAGTGGTGGGCCGCTACCGCCGAATTGTCCGCGGGATACGTTTGTGCCGGTGAAGCCGGTGGGGGCTACGCCGTCGAAGTCGGGGTCGTGGGTGCCGGCGAGTGATCAATTTCACTGAGTGGGATGAATGGTTTTTTTTGCGTGGCCGCCTTGCGCACGAGCCATTGGAAATGAGCTAGGCCGCGGTTGAGTGAGAGATTGCCTGCGGCGCTTTCGGACCCTAAAGGGCCCGAGTCACTTTTCTTTGCTGGCCCAAAGAAAAGTAACCCAAAGAAATGGCCTCAAAGGCTCGCGGCGTAGGGAAGTTAAAAGCCGGAACGTTGACGGCTTTTTAGAAATAGTTGGTCGCCACAGGTTCTACGTTCCCGCTATACCGCAACGCGCCCAAGCGCTGAGGACTTAAAGCTCGCAACTGGCTGAGCTTGGCCGAGCACTGCTTTTTTTACTCCTCAGTGCTTCGGCGCGTTGCGGTATAGCGGGGCGGTGTGGGCTTAGCTCGCCAACAACCAAGGCATGGCGTCAAACCTCCAGGCTTGTAAACAGCCTAGCGCCATGAGCTTTTCAGGCCATTTCTTTGGGTTACTTTTCTTTGGGCCAGCAAAGAAAAGTGACTCGGGCCCTTTAGGGTCCGAAAGCGCCGCAGGCAATCTCCCATTCAACCGCGTGGTCAGTTTCCGCCGCAGCCTGCTTGCTTCACAACGGCGAAGCAGAGCAACAACCCAACCACCTCCAGCACGAAAAAGCGCGCCCCGCCCACTCACAACAACCGCAACAACTCCTTCATCAACGGCAACCGCCGCACCCGCACCGCACTCACCCGAAACACCGCATTCGCCAACGCCGGCGCCGCGGTCGGCATGGCGAGAAAGCTCGCACCGGCCGGATCGCCTTCGCCCGGCACGGTAATCACCTCCACCGTGCGCGGCAACTGCGCCATGCTGGCGAGCGGGTAATCCTTCCAGGTGCTTTGCTGCACCTTGCCGTCCTTGACGGTGATGGCGAGATTGAGCGCGGTTGACAAGGCATCCAGCGTAGCGCCGGCGACTTGTCCTTCCAAACCCATCGGGTTGATCACGCGGCCGACATCCACCGCGCACACGGCGCGTTCGATGGTGAGCTTTTCGCCTTGCATCGCCACTTCGATCGCATGCGCGACGTATGCGCCGTCCATGTACCAGCAGGCGAGGCCGAAGCCGTTCACCGAGTGCAGCCAATCTTTCCAGCCGATGCGGTCGGTCACCAGCTTCAGCACGTTGACCAGCCGCGCCGTATCGACGGCACCGCCACCTTGCTGCGGAATCAATCGCGGCTCGCCGATCAGGCGCAGGTTGGTGACGAGGGGATCTTCCTTCAGCGAATGCGCGATTTCATCGACGAAGCTGCACACCGCGAACGCATTGGTGAGATGCGGCATGCCGCGATGCGAGCCGCGTGGCATCGCGGAGGAAAGACCGAACCAGTCGCTGCGGTAGTTCGGCACGAAGCCGGCAGGAAACTGATTGACGCCGACTTCCGAAGTCCATAAGTGATCGGACGGCACGCCGCGGCCGGTCAAGGCCGACGCGCTCGCCACGCGCTGGTTCCACGCAATCACATGGCGCTTCGCTTCAAGAATGGCCTGGAACTTGTGCACGCAACCGGAGCGGTAGTAGTCGTGCGTGAGGTCCTCGTCGCGCGTCCAGAACAGGCGCAGCGGCTTGTCGACTTCCTTCGCCAGCAGCACGGCTTCGGCGACGTAGTCGTGATCGAGACGACGCCCGTAGCCGCCGCCGATGCGTGGCACGCGGATGTCGATCTGGTCCGGTGCCAGCCCGGTAAGGCGTTGCACCACCGTCCACGCCTGTTGCGGCGATTGGGTGGGCACGTAGAGCGTGGCGCTGGTTTTATCCAGGCGCACCAGGCAATTCATCGGCTCGCTGGTGGCATGCGCCAGCCACGGTTGGTAATAGACCGCTTCGACGCGGCGTGCGGCTTTGCGCTTGGCCTTGTCGATGTCGCCGTCGTCGCGGATGCGCGTGGTCGGTGCTGCATCGCTGTTGATGAGCGCGGTGGCTTGTTGTTCGAGCGCAGCGCTGCTTTCGCTGCCGCTGGTGCCGGGTTTCCATTGCAGCTTGAGCGCCTTGCGTCCTTGCAAGGCAATCCAGGTGCTTTCGGCAATCACGGCCACGGCGGGCGCGATCACGGTTTCGCCCGGCGGCAGGTGGGGATCGGGCTTGAGCTCGATCACTTTCACCACGCCCTTGATGGCCAGCGCCGCGCTGCTGTCCAGTCCGGTGAGTTGGCCGTCCGGCCACGGGCAGTGCGCAAGCACGGCGATCAGCGCGTCGCCGAAGTGCTGGTCCAGCGCGTATTCCGTTTGCCCGGTGACGATCGCGCGCGCGTTGGCGTCGCCGGCGGGCTTGCCGATCAGGGTGTAGCGCTCCGGCGTCTTCAGCGCGATGGCGCCGTGCGGCAGGGCGATCTTCGCGGCGGCGGCAGCAAGCTGGCCGTAGCCGAGGCGGCGGCCGTCGGGTGCGATCACCGCACCCAGTTCCGCACGCAGCTTTTCCGGCGGTACACCCAGTTGCGGCACGGCGGCCTGGATCAGCAGCCAGCGTGCCAGCGCACCGGCCGAGCGCAGGTCGCGCCAGGCGCGCGGGATCGAATTGCCGGTGCCCCCGACTTGCTGGCCATACAGCCAGCGCGGTTTGCCGTTGTCGTTCTCCACGCCCAGGCCGAGCGGCAGCACGCGCACGTGTTGCCAATCGGCATCCATTTCGTCGGCAATGATGCGTGCCAGCGAGGTAGCCACGCCGGTACCGGTTTCCGGATCGCGCGAACCGATCAGCACGGTGCCATCGGCGTCCACACGCACGAACATGCCGAAGTCGTAAAGCGCATCGCCCAGCATGTCCGGCGGCACCGGCGCATTGGCTGCACGGGCGCTGCGGATGCCGACGATCAGGGCGCCGGCGGCGCCCGCCATCACGTGCAGGAAACGGCGGCGCGAAAGCTGCATCGTGCCGCTCATGCCTTGGTTCCCTGCTTCATCGCCATGGCCGCGCGCTTGATCGCTTGACGCACGCGTGTCTGGCAGCCGCAGCGGCAAAGATTGGGCAGCCCGTCGATGTCGTTGTCGGAAGGATCCTTGTTGCGATGGAGCAGATCCATCGAGGCGATCAGCCAACCGGGCGTGCAGTAGCCGCAGCCAATGGCGTCTTCGTCGATAAACGCCTGTTGCAGCGGATGCAGGTTGCCCTTCGCGCCGACCAAGCCTTCCACGGTAATGACCTGCTTGTCGGCCAGCTTGCTCATCGGTGTATTGATGGCGGAAGTGGCCTTGCCGTTCACCAGCACCAGATCCGCGCCGCCATCGCCGTGCTCGCCGCCGTACTTGGTGCCGTCCAGCCGCAGCACGTCGCGCAGGTACCACAGCAGGGGCATCGCCGGATCGCCGGTATGGCGGTAGTGCTCGCCATTGATCTGCAAATCGATGCCAGCGCGAACGGGAGTGGGGGTGATGTCCGTCGGCTTAGTGGGCAGCGCGGCGTGGTCTTGCGCCATCGGGTGGTGTCTCCGTCATACCTATCCGCGCATTGTGGCATTGCCGCAAGATTTTAGGGATGCGTCGGACTGAACAAGCATCGGCAAGCAGGCCCGGATTGTCATCCCGGCCGGCTTGCCTGTCAGGAGCGCACGGGATTGAACACTTTTCGCCAAACCAGATAGACGGGAATGCCGGCCACCATGATGGCCAGGCCAATGCCCGTATTCACCAAACTTGTACGCAGGCTTTGCACCACTACCAGGCCGATGGTAGCGATGAAGATCAGTGGCGGCAGCGGATAACCGGGCGTACGGAACGACACCGTTTCGTGCTGTTGGCGGTGGCGATACCAGAACAACGTACCCACGCCGACTGCGCAGGCCAGCCAATCACCAAAGGTGGCGTAATCCAGCAACTGACCATAGCTGCCCGACAACACCAGCACGATCGACCAGCCCACCAGCAACAGCAGCGCCAGGTTGGGCGTGTGATGGCGCGGATGCAGCCGCCCCACGCTGGCGAAGAACAAGCCGTCTGCCCCCATCACTTGCAGCACACGTGCACCGGCCACCAGCGTGATGTTGCAGAAACCAAAGGTGGAGATGGCGATGCCCACCGCGATCAGCTTGGCGCCGGCCGGGCCGAACACTTTGCCCATCACATCGGCCGCGGGTGTACGGCTGTGCGCCAACCCGTCGTGGCCCAGTACCGCCAGGTACGCCACGTTGACCAATGCGTAGGCGATGATCACGCCCAGCATGCCAAGCAGCAGCGCGCGGGGCAGGGTACGTTGCGGCTCTTTGACTTCGCCGGCCAGGTTGTTGAGGTAGGTGAAGCCGGAGTAGGCAAACAGCACCGGTAGTGCCGCGCTCATGAAGCCGACGTTGCCGCGCGCGGAGTCGGTCGCCAGCCACGGCGTTCCGGTACCGACACCGGCCAGGAACAGTCCGCACACCACCAGCACTGCCACCGCCAGCAGCTTCAACAGGGTGAACAGGTTCTGCATCTGCACGCCGAACTTCAGGCCAAACACGTTGATCAGCGCCACCAGCGCCAGCGCACCTGCCGCCAGCGGTGTGGCCATGCCCGCTGGAAGGCCAAATACCGTTGCGGCATAGCTGGCAAAGATGGTGGCCACCGCCGCGCTGGAGCCGGAATAGATCACCAGCAACATGGTCCAGCCGAACAGAAAGCCGGCCAGTGGCCCGAACGCTTCGCGCAGATATACATAGCTGCCGCCGGCATGCGGCCGGCGCGCGCCCAGTTCGGCGTAGCACAACGCACCCAGCAGCGTGAGCACCCCGGCGCCTACCCACATCAACAGCAATGCCAGGCCCGATTCGGTGCGCTGCGCGGCAATGCCCGGATTGAGAAAGATGCCGCCGCCGATGATGCCGCCAATCACCACCAACGCCGCGTCTCGCAGGCGAAGACTGCGCTGATAGCCGGTAGCCGGTGACGTCATGGGTAAAGCCCCTGGAATGGAAAGGCAGAGCATGGCAATCGCGGCGATTGACAGCAAGCGAGGCAACTCGATCTGGCCGCTATCCCCTTCCGCTTTCGCGTGAATGACGGCGATGGTTGCGCGCCGCCGAAGAGCCAGCGCCATCGGGCCATCTTTGCGCGTCGCATCACGTTTCATACAATGCACCGCCCGCCGAAACTCGAGCGGGCGCAGGAACTTGCGCGCATGCACCGGCGCAAGAGGGAAGTGGTCGGACGTTGCGTTTATCCGCCAACAATCATCCACATCAGGGGTTTCAATGAACAAATGGATTTCCAAAGCGGCCATGGCGGCCGCCCTGGCTGCTGCGTCCAGCACGGCCATGGCCATGGATGGCAACTTCTTCATCAACGGAGAAGCTGCCGGGTCCAACGTAAACATCAGGAACTTGGAGAACAAGGACAACACCAGCATGTCCGGGGCGTTGCGCGCGGGCTATCTGTGGAATGCCGGCTCCATTTCCTGGGGTGCCGAAGCGGGGTACGTCGACCTGGGCAAAGTGACCGGCAGCGACAACTACGCCGTATACAACGTCGTGGGCAGGTACGATCCCATCCACATCTCCATCAAGACGCAAGGCGAATTGCTGGGGGGCGTGTTCAAGCTGCACTACGGCGATTACGGCTGGTTCTTCTCGGCGCGCGGTGGCTGGTTCCATTCGCATACCTCGGGCAGGGCCAGCGATCAGCTCGGTCTGTCCTCGGTTTCCGAGACTCGCAACGGCGACGGCATCTATGCCGGTTTTGGCTTTGGCTACGATTTCACCAGGCACCTGGGCATCAGCATCAACTACGACTATTACAACAGTCGCGCCAATGGCATCTATTCCGGCCACTTCAACACCGGCATGTACGGTGGCACGCTGGAATATCGTTTCTGAGTTTTCGCGTCATGCAGCAAGCAACGGCCGCTTCATGCGGCCGTTGTTTTTTAGAGATCGAGCCTGCCCTGGATCAATGCCACGCATTGGCCGCCGATCGTGATGCTTCCGTCCACGGCATCGCGCTTGACGCGAACGTATCCGTCGCGACCCACTTCGCGGCCCTGGCTGGCCAGGTAATCGCGGCCGTAGCTGCCGTCGCCACGCTCGGCAAGAAAAGCCATGATCGCGGCATTGGCGCTGCCGGTGACGGGATCCTCCGGTATGCCGTCGCCAGGGCAGAAAGCGCGCACGGCCATCTGCGCGGAGCCGGCCGGTTCACGGCCGAATACGCTCACGCCCATGGTGCGGTGGCGCTCGCTCAGCGTGACGATGCCATGCATGTCCGGTTGCAGCGCGCGCACGCGTGTCGCTTCGCGCAGATCGCACACCCACCACAGCGGGCCGGCATCGGCCAGGCGGATGTGCTCATCACTCAGCGGCACGCCTAGCGCTTCGGATAGATCGCGACGGACGTCGGCGCCGACGCTTTGCAATCGAGGGCGCGGCGCCTGCACGTGGATGAAGCGCTCCGCGCCAGGATGTTCGATCATCACTGGCAGCAAACCAGCGGTGCATTGTTGGATCAGTCGGGTTTTACCCGCATCGACAAGTCCTGCTTCAATCGCCGCGTAAGCACTGCCGACGCTGGGGTGTCCGGCAAACGGCAATTCCTGCTTCGGCGTGAAAATGCGCACGCGATAATCCGCTTCCGGTGTCGTGGGCGACAACAGAAAGGCGGTCTCGGAAAGATTCGTCCAGCGCGCAAAGGCGCGCATGGTGGTGTCGTCCAGGCCATCACCATCGATGACGACGGCAAGCGGGTTGCCTTTCATCGGCTGGCGCGAAAAGACATCGAGCTGCATGAAGCGGCGAGTGATGGGCATACGCATGCGATATGGCGGATGGGGCGCCATCCTAGCATCCGGCATTCGCACGTCAGCCAGGGAAGTTCCCTCCCCCGTGGCGGGGGAGGGAGCCCTCTTACGACTTAGAACCCACTACGCAGGAACACATCCAGGTTCGCCACGTTCAACGTGCCGATACCAGCGCCCTGGTTGTAGCGCGGTGCACCGTCGTAGAACCAGTTGTCGCCGGCACGAACGCTGTTGAACGGCGAGAAGAAGCCGTAGCCGAAGATGTTCTGCAATGCATACACTTGCGGGTTCCACAAGCCGATGCGATGGCCCGTGCTCTGCCGCAGCAATGCCGTAATGCCGTTGAGCTGCGGTGCCACGAAACTGGTGCCGCCTTCGCCGGAAGCCAGGCCGCCATCCACCGTCGAGACGAAGATGTAGCCGGTTTCCGGATCCGCGTTCAACGAGATATCCGGCACGTTGCGTCCCGCGAAATGGCTGGGCAGTTGCAGCAGGGTGGTCGGGCCGGCGCTGGGATCGTTATAGACCAGTGACTGGTTCGGCTCGCTGCGGCGAATGCCCCAGGTGAATTGCTGATAGAACGGCTTGTGCCAATACACGCTCACGCCGCCGCCACCGCCGGAGGCAAACAGATTGATCGGGCGAACGTATTGGTTGAAGTAATTCTGCAGATAGTCCCAACCCCACACGCTTTCCTGCGTGACCGATTGCGTTGGGCCGGTGCCGAATTGATAGCTATAAGGCGTGGTGGTGCCGCCAGCGGCCGTGATGTATGGATCGGAAGCCGGCGAATCCACCGAGAGCGGCGCGGTGTATTCACCCACGCCGGTGCCCGCGCCAAGATCGCGCACGGTGTCATACGCGCCCGAATCGCCCGATGCCGCAAACAACGACTGTCCCTGCACGGCCGCTTCCAGGAAGATCTTGTGGAACGCGCGCAGGTCGCCGACGTCGGTGGTGTCGGTGTTGCTGGCGCCGGTCACATTCAATGCCGCGAAATTGAAGATTTCCGGCAGGCCCCAGCTGGTGGAGATGCTGTCGGCGATGTTGTCCGACACGGCTTGCGCGAACGCATCGACGTAGCCGTCGGTGGTGTTGGGCGCGTCGTACACGACGATGTTGGCGTACGGTGCGACGCCGCCGGATTGCTCCACGTCGATCGAAGTTTCGCCGCTGCCGCCATCGATCGCGGCGCCGCCATCCACGTGCACCTGCGTGATGCGATTGGGCTTGGTCGCAAGGCCGATGTCGGACCAGTAGGCGGTCGCGTCGCTGGGGTAGAAATCGGACAGCGTCACGATGCCCACGGTCGAGCCTTTGCCGACCACGCCGCGGTGATAAAGCGGGTTGATGTTATAGAAGTTGGCGACGTCGCCCACCGTGTATTCGCCGGGCACGCCCGATGCAGTCGGATTGCTGTTCGTGCCGCCGGCGCTCTTGTTATTCGCGGCGACGAGCTTTGCATTCGCCGCCGCGAGCGATGCGAAAGCCCGCGAGGAAACGTGATGCGGGCGATAGACCTTCTCGCTGCTCAGGCCGGCCGCTACGTCGACCACGTCGGCAATGGCCGAGGGAATCTGCGGCGAGGTTGCCGGCTTGTGGAAACGATGGCCGTTCTCGCGCGAGACGTAGTTGTGGACGGAGGTCTGGAACAGCTTGCCGAACTGGCTAAGCGTGCCGCTGGTGCGGATCGCCAGGTGGCTGGGCAATACCTCGCTGCTCAAGCCTTGGCTTTTCAGGTAGGACTGCACGCGCGCGATCTCTGCGTCGGTGGCGCCGTACTGTTGCGCAAACTGCTGCGTGGTGAGGAATTGCTGGTAGTGCGCGCTGCCGGGCGTCACGGTCTGGCGGACGTAATCCTCCAGCGCGGCCTGGTGGTGAAGTTTCAGCACCAGCGTGACGTGCACGGTCTGATCGGCCGGCGCGGCGCCGGCATCCACCGCGGGTAGGGCGCTTGCGGCCCATGCGCCGGCGCTGGCGCCGGTGAGCAGCAGGCCAAGGGACAACGAAAGCGACTTGCGATGCAGCGTTGCAAACATGTGCTTCTCCCTAATGAGCACGCCGGCATGTGCGCATGCAGGCAAAGGTTGAAAGCACATTCCCCTTGCCGCACCCGAACGATGTCGTTGCGCAGATGGTTGATGGTCGACTTCCCAGCGACGTCGTCCGCCTCCCCTGACGACCAGCATCGCGCCGCTGAGATGAGCCTATAGCGCTGCCATGAAACCTGGAAGTGCCTGAGATGCATGTGGGCAGACAGGATGTCATGTGCAGGTGAATTCTTATGAGTTGTCTCGATTCAATGGAAGACATCGAGGCTGCGTGTGTAGTCCTCCCTGGGTAGCGAGCTACAAAAATCGTGTGCACTAAGTTGAACAAACGGTTTGGGTGAGCGAATCCCTACCCGAGTGCAGGGCATTTCTTTAGGCAGCGGCGAAGCGATCCGTTAGCGTTTGCAAAATTTTTACGCCTGGAACCGCTTTCCCTTTTGCGCGGTTCGACGGCGGAATTTCGTTCAATACATCAAGGAGTCCTTTTCATGCGCAAGTTTGCAGTGATCGCTATTGCATTGGCATTGGGTGCGGCATCGTCCGTGGCGATGGCCGATGAGGGTCATTTCTTTGCGAACGCCAATGCGGGTGCGTCGCGTTACAACGTGGACAATCCGTTCGCGGGCGTTGCGGGCAACAGTTTCAGCAAGACGGGCAAGGCGGGCGCGTTGCGCGTTGGTTATCGCTGGAACAGCGTGGTGGATTACGGTGTTGAAGCCGGTTACGGCTTCTTGGGCAATGCCACGGCGCGCCTGGCTACCGACAACGCCGTCATTCGCGAGCAGGCACAGACCCGTGGCTGGTTGTTGGGCGGCAACCTCAATTACAACATCAACGAACAGTGGTACGTAGGTGCCCGCGCTGGCTGGTTCCGCGCGCGCAGCCTGTACGAAGCAAGCACGATGACGGCCAACGTCAATGATCGTGGCCGTGACGCCGTCACCCGCACTGGCGAATATTTCGGTTTGGGCGGCGGTTATAACTTCAACAAGAACTTCAGCCTTGGCCTGGCTTACGACACGTACCGCATGCCGGAGAACGAATACAACAAGAACACCCGCATCGGCATGTATTCGCTGCAGGCCGAATACCGCTACTGATTCAAGGCGTCTCCACTCTATTTACGGCCGCCCCGCGCGGCCGTCTTTTTTTTGTGCGCGGCCCGGTTTGGGCGCACAATACGGCGGTTGTGTCCCGTGAGCGCAAGGCTTGCGGGGCTTTCTCCTCAAGTCGAAGCCGCCGCCCATGACCACCATCAAGCAAGACGATCTGATCCAGTCCGTCGCCGACGCCCTGCAGTACATCAGCTACTACCACCCGGTCGACTACATCACCAACCTGGCCAAGGCCTACGAGCGCGAGGAATCGCCAGCCGCGAAAGACGCCATGGCGCAGATCCTGATCAACTCGCGCATGGCGGCCGAAGGGCATCGCCCGCTGTGCCAGGACACCGGCATCGTCACCGTCTTCCTGAAAGTTGGCATGAACGTGCGCTGGGATGCCACGCTGAGCCTGGAGGACATGGTCAACGAAGGCGTGCGTCGCGCCTATAACCATCCGGACAACAAGCTGCGCGCGAGCGTACTGGCCGATCCGGCCGGCAAGCGCAGCAACACCAGGGACAACACGCCGGCGGTGATCAACGTTTCCATCGTGCCGGGCGACACGGTCGACGTGATCGTGGCGGCGAAGGGCGGCGGTTCGGAAGCCAAGTCCAAGTTCGTGATGCTCAACCCCTCCGACTCCATCGTCGACTGGGTGCTCAAGACCGTGCCGACCATGGGCGCCGGCTGGTGCCCGCCTGGCATGCTGGGCATCGGCATCGGCGGCACGGCCGAGAAGGCCATGCTGCTGGCGAAGGAGGCGCTGATGGAGCCGATCGATATCCAGGACCTGATCGCCCGCGGCCCTAAAAGCCGCGCCGAGGAGCTGCGGCTGGAGCTGTACGAAAAGGTCAACGCGCTGGGCATCGGCGCGCAGGGGCTGGGCGGCCTCACCACCGTGCTCGACATCAAGGTCAGGGATTACCCCACCCACGCCGCCAACCTGCCGGTGGCGATGATCCCCAACTGCGCCGCCACCCGCCACGCGCACTTCACCCTGGATGGCTCCGGCCCGGTGATGCTTGATCCGCCCTCGCTGGAAGACTGGCCCAAGCTCACCTACGACTCTTCCCAGGGCCGCCGCGTGAACCTCGATACGGTGACGCGCGAGGAAGTCGCCAGCTGGAAACCCGGCGAAGTGCTGCTGCTCAACGGCAAGCTGCTGACCGGCCGCGACGCCGCGCACAAGCGCATGGTCGACATGCTGAACAAGGGCGAGCGATTGCCGGTGGATTTCACCGGCCGCTTCATCTATTACGTCGGCCCGGTCGATCCGGTGCGTGACGAAGTGGTCGGCCCCGCCGGCCCCACCACCGCCACCCGCATGGACAAGTTCACCGAGCAGGTGCTGGCGCAGACCGGCCTGCTGGGCATGGTCGGCAAGGCCGAGCGCGGCTCCGCGGCGATCGAGGCGATCAAGAAGCACCAGTCGGTGTACCTGATGGCCGTCGGCGGCGCCGCCTACCTGGTCTCAAAGGCCATCAAGGCCAGCCGCGTGCTGGCGTTCGAGGATCTGGGCATGGAGGCGATCTACGAGTTCGAGGTCAAGGACATGCCGGTGACCGTGGCGGTGGATTCGGCAGGTACGTCGGTGCACAAGACCGGGCCACGGGAGTGGCAGGCGAAGATCGGCAAGATTCCCGTCTTGGTTGAATAAATCATGCGCGTAGCGCATACGTTGGCCTCCTCTCCCCTCCGGGGAGAGGATTGAGGTGAGGGGCAAAGGCTTGCCGGAACACATAATTCTTCGGCCGTCATTCCCGCGAAAGCGGGAATCCATCTTCGCTTTTGGCTTTAGAGCCAAATAGATTCCCGCTTTCGCGGGAATGACGGCAATGGTGCGTGGCTTCCCCTCCGGGGAGAGGGGGCAAATCGCCGCAAGCATTTAGCCATCCAAACGCTATGCCAAATTTTCGGTTGCATTCCGGCTGATGCATTGCAACACTGGGGGAATTGACTTTTCCCGCAACCCTAGACAGAGAAACCGTGACCTCGAACGCCCCCGCGCCGCTTTCCACCGGCGCACCCTGGATCGTGATGAAGTTTGGCGGCACCAGCGTCGCTACCCTGCCGCGCTGGCAGAACATCCGCGAACTCGTTGCCAGTCGCCGCGCCGAAGGCGCCCGCGTGATGGTGGTCGTGTCCGCGCTGACCGGCATCACCGACGCACTCAAACAACTGTGCTCGCAGGAAGACAAGGGCAAACGTATCGAGGCCTACAAAGCGATCGCGCAGCGTCATTACGACCTGCTCGATCACATGCAGCTCACCGTGCCGGGTACGCTCGCCGAGCGCTTGCGCGAGCTGGGCAAACTGGCCGAAGAAGGGCCGGCGGTGATGGGCGAACTGGCGTGGTCTGCGTTGGTGCAGGGGCATGGCGAGCTGATGTCCAGCGCGCTGGGCGCAGCGTTTCTTTCGCACGCGGGCCTATCTACGCAGTGGGTGGATGCGCGCGACTGTCTTGCCGCGATCGCGTTGCCCAACCAGAACGAGCGCACCAAGCTGCTCTCGGCGATGGTCGAAGCCAAGCCTGATCCCGCGTTGAATGCGCGCCTGGCGAAGCTCGGCGAAGTGTTCATCACGCAGGGCTTTATCGCGCGCGAATCGCAAGGTCGCACCGTGCTGCTCGGTCGCGGCGGCTCCGATACGTCGGCATCGTATTTCGGTGCGCTGCTGAAAGCGCAACGCGTGGAAATCTGGACCGACGTGGCCGGCATGTTCACCGCCAATCCGCGCCAGGTGCCCGGTGCGCGCCTG
>NZ_DAIOEU010000043.1:0-40340 GCF_036746095.1 Dyella sp. | reverse complement strand
TGTCAAACTGGTCCAGCCACCCCGGCAATGCCGGGGGTTTCTTGTTTCACAATGAACCGCCTGGATGATGCCGATACCGCACTTGAACGCGGCAACGCTCTGTTTCGCCAACTGGCGCCGGATGTGGCGCAGCACCTCGAACAGGTGTTCCAGCACCATCCAGATTTGCTGCAGTTAGGTGTCGAGTACGTTTATGGCACGCTGCACGCGCGTCCGCAATTGAATACCAGGGACCGCGAGATCGTTTCCATCGCAGTGATCACCACGCTCGGCGGCTGCGACGAACCGCTCGCCGCACACGTGAAGCTTGGGCTTGGCGCCGGTTTGAGCGAGCAGGAAATCCGCGAGGTCGTCCTGCAATGCAGCGCGTATGCGGGATTCCCAAGGGCCATCTCGGCCATGCGCAAGGTGCTGGAAATCTGTAGGTTGGGTTAGCGAAGCGTAACCCGACATGTTCGGAGCGTTGGGTTGCCCCTTCGGCGCCGTCCATGCGGACGTTCTCCGCGCTTCGCGCTACGTCCGGCCTTCGCTCACTGTTGTTCGGCAAAAAATTTACGTAGCTCCATGTACGCCTGCGGCAACCCACACTGGTGTCATTCCCGTGAAAGCGGGGATCCCTTTTCAGAGATGCATCAGCGCAAGATGGATTGGCGCTTTCGCGGGAATGATGGGTCTATGGGATGCGGCGTTTTTTGAGTCTGGTCGTCAACAAACACATCTTGCTGCGGATTCGCAAAACCCGTGCCTGACAGCAGTGGGCCTTCGCCGGGACGACGGTTCAGTTCTGTCGCGGCATTCGCCGTGTTGCGACTTCGATTAGTGCTATGGGCGCCCACCCAACCCGCTTCACCACATCACAACATGCCGGTTTCGAGCTTCGCCACTTCCGACATCATCGAGTGATTCCACGGCGGATCGAACACCAGGTCGACGTCCGCCTCTTTGATCGTCGGAATCAATTCAAGCTTGGTACGCGCGTCGTCGATCAGCACGTCGCCCATGCCGCAGCCCGGTGCGGTGAGCGTCATCTTCACGTACACCTTGCGCTCTTCGGGTGCGGTGGTTTCCAGGCTTACGTCGTAGACCAGGCCAAGCTCCACCACGTTGATCGGAATTTCCGGATCGAACACGGTGCGCAGTTGCTGCCATACCAGGGCTTCCACGTCAGCATCGGTGGCGTCGTCCGGCAGTTGCAACGGCGGCGGCGGTTCCTTGCCCAGCGCATCGGCATCGTTGCCGGCGACGCGGAACAGGTTGCCCTCCACGTACACGGTAAAACTGCCGCCAAGCGCCTGCGTGATGTAGCCCACCTGTCCGGCCGGCAGCACGACGTTCTCGCCCTGGGGCACCATGACTGCGTTGCAATCCCGTTCCAGGGTGAAGGGCTCGCTGCTAAGACTGAAACCGCTCATGCCGTCTCTTGAAGATCATTGACGAAAGCCGCCTAGCGGCCATCCGGCCCTCTATTATGCCGGCCTCCGGTAGGGCCTGTCCTTCACATCAGGCTGAATCGGCCCAATCTCAAGGGACAGCGGGGTGATTTCGGCCCAGTCACGCTAAGATGCCCGCTTTGCTTTTACAGCAGGACCGGCGTGACCTTGTTCCCTATCATCCGTAGTGGCCGCCCATGACCGTGCGCCAGATTGTCGGCGAATGCTTCGCCCTGTGTTGCGCGGTCATGCTGGGCCTGGCAGCCGGCGCCGTATGGTTGCTGCCCACCGTGTACTTGCATCGCCCGCTGCCTTGGCTTGCCATACCGGCAGGCTGGCTGCTCGGCATCGCGATCCGGCAATGGGTGCATGGCAAGAAGTGGAATGCCGCGCTATTGGCGGCACTCGCTACCGCGATAGCAAGCATTTACATCCGCGTGTTGATCACCACGGTGAATATTTCCGCGATGACCGATTACGGCCTGCTCGATGCTGCGCGCACGGCGGGCTTTTCGATGCTGTGGGATTTCATGCGGTTTGCCATCAGCAAGCCGGATATCGTGTGGAGCCTCACCGGGATCGTGGTGGCTGCAATGGTGGCGATGCGTTCGCCGAAGTCCCGCAGACTGGGGTGAAATCCCAGCTTGTCTTTGCCTTTCCAATGCTGGGATTTCATCCCGGCTTACGCGGCGCCTAACCGTCCAGCGTTTTCAACGCCGCCACCAACTGGCCAGCTGCCGCTTGTCCATCGCCATACAACATCCGTGCATTGTCGGCGTAGAACAACGCGTTCTCGATACCGGCAAAGCCGGTGCCCTTGCCGCGTTTCACCACGATCACCTGCTTCGCATCCGCCACGTCGAGAATCGGCATGCCGTAGATCGGTGAGGCCGGATCGGTCTTCGCCACCGGATTGACCACGTCGTTCGCGCCGATCACCAAGGCCACGTCGGTGACGGGAAATTCCGGATTGATGTCTTCCATGTCGACGATCAGGTCGTAGGGCACACCCGCCTCGGCGAGCAATACGTTCATGTGTCCCGGCATGCGGCCCGCCACCGGATGGATGGCGAACTTCACCTTCACGCCACGCGCAATCAATTGCTGAGCAAACTCCCATACCTTGTGCTGCGCCTGCGCGACGGCCATGCCGTAGCCCGGCACGATCACCACGCGCTCCGCGTATGCCATCATCACCGCCGCGTCGGCCGCTTCGATCGGTTTCTGGCTGCCGCTGATGGCGTGCGCTTCACCGCCCGCCGCCGCGCCGAAACTGCCGAACAGCACGTTGCCGATCGAACGGTTCATCGCCTTCGCCATCAGCTGCGTGAGCAAGGTGCCGGCTGCGCCGACCACCATGCCGGCAATGATCATCGCCTCGTTCTGCAGCACGTAGCCTTCGAACGCCACCGCCAGGCCGGTAAAGGCGTTATAGAGCGAAATCACCACCGGCATGTCGGCGCCACCGATCGGCAACGTCATCAGCAAGCCGAACAGCAACGCCAGCACGAAGAACGCACATACCAGGGCGATGGTGAGGTGCCCGGTAGCCAGCATCACCCCGATCACCACCGCGCCCGCCAGCACCAGCAAGTTCACCACTTGCTGGCCGGCAAAGACGAACCGCTTGTCCAGCCAGCCCTGTAGCTTGGCGAACGCGATCAACGAACCGGAAAAGCTCACCGAGCCGATCAGCGCACCCAATACGCCCAGCGCCAGCGCGACCGGGCTCAAGGGTGCAATGGCGGTTGCGCCGTGCAGTGCCGACCAGCTTTCCGGCATCAATGGAAACGTGTTGGGTGCAACGATCGCAACATTTTGCGCATGGCTGACCAGTTCCGATGCGCCGATCGCCGCCGCCGCGCCGCCGCCCATACCGTTGTAGAGCGCCACCATCTGCGGCATGGCGGTCATTGCCACCCGCCGGCCGGACCACCACGCGGCGGATACGCCGATCAGCACCGCAGCGACGATCAAGCCGCGGTTCTGCATATCCGGCAGCAGCAAGGTCGCCAGTACGGCCAACAGCATGCCGAAACCAGCCCACACGATGCCGCCGCGCGCCGTGCGCGGCGAACTCATGCGCTTGAGACCAAGGATGAAAAGAAGAGCAGCGATGAAGTAGCAAGCGTCGATCAGCGTTTGCGGCCAGGCCATCACTTGGCCTCCTTGCGGCCCGCAGCGGGCTTGCTGGTCTTGAACATCTCCAGCATGCGTTCGGTGACCACGTAACCACCCGCGGCATTACCCGCACCCAGCAGTACGCCGATAAACCCGATCGCAAGTTCAAACGATGTATGTGCATGACCTAGCGCTATCATGGCGCCAACCAGCACAATGCCATGGATGAAATTGGAGCCGGACATCAACGGCGTGTGCAGGATCACCGGCACCCGCGCGATGATTTCGTAGCCCGTGAACGCGGCCAGCATGAAGATGTAAAGCGCCAGGAACCCGTCCAGCATGTGCTTCCCCCGCCAATCGGTCACATTCGCCGCATCATACGGTGAGCGGGGCGCCATGATCCATGGCATTGCGCCGCATGGCATGGCCGGCGGGCGTCCCGTAAAGTCAACCCGTGCGGGCGCTGCGCGTTGATGGCGAGAGTCGAACAGATGGAGCCTCAGGATGCTCGCCCGGACGATCCAGAGAACGGCGCCATGAACAGCGTCTCGGCTGTTTTCGAGGCGGAACTTCTTGCGCGGGACGGTCAGGCAGCACCCGCCACCCTGGATGCGTTCCTGGCAAGCATGGAACGGCGGGCCTTCCGCATGGCCGAGCTGCATCTGGGAAACCGCGAGGATGCGCTGGATGCCGTGCAGGACGCGATGCTTCGCCTGGTCAAGCATTACCGAGGCAAGCCCGCTGAGGAGTGGACACCGCTGTTCTGGGGCATCCTGCGACGGCGCATCGTGGACTTGCAGCGTCGTCGCAAGGTGCGCTCCATTGTGGTGGGTTGGCTCGGAGGCGGCCACGACGATGACGGCGATGAGCTACCGGCCTGGGAACCGGCCGATACCGGCCCGGATCCATTGGAAAAGCTGCATGGCGAGCAGTCCTATGCGGACATGGCCGCCGCCGTGAAGAAACTGCCGCGGCGGCAGCGCGAAGCCTTCATCCTGCGGGTGCTCGAAGGCATGGACGTGGCAGAGACCGCCACAGCGATGGGCTGCTCGGAAGGCAGCGTAAAAACACATCTCTCGCGGGCGATGCAACACCTGCGCGAGCAATTGGAGGAGTGGCGATGAACTCGTCCGACAAACAATTCGAACAACGCGCTCGCGCACGCTACCAGGAGGCGATCCAAAGCATCGATCCGGCGACCGCCGGCCGCCTGCGCGCTGCACGCCGTACCGCCTTGGAAGTCGCTGCCGTGCAGGCCTCACCGCATCACCGCGTGCGCGTGCTGCTGCCGGTGGGCGCATTGGCCGCCATGGCGCTGGCAGCGCTGATGGTCTGGCAGCCTTCGCCGCAGCCCGATGCCAAGCAAGTGGCGGCCACCGAGCAACAGGACAACGAATACCTGCCGCCGGAAGCCGACAAGGCCGATCCCGGCCTTTATCAAAACCTCGATTTCTATAGCTGGCTTGCTGCGAACAACAGCAACCAGGCTAGACGCTGATCCATGCTGCCACGAAGGGTTCACCTGCCAACGCTGCTGTTTTTTCTGTTCGGTCTTATGATCGCGGCGCCGTCGTCCGCACAGGGCACTCATCCGTGGAGCAGCTTGAGCCCGCAGCAGCAATATCTGCTTGGCCCGCTGCAATCGCAGTGGGAGACGCTGCCGCAGCAGCGCCAGGAGCACATGATCCAACGCACGCAGGAATGGATGAAGCTGCCGCCCGACCGCCAGCAGGAAATCCGTGAACGCATCCAGCGCTGGCAACAGATGACGCCCCAGCAACGCGAGCAGGCCCGCCAGAACCAGCACCTGTACGACACCTTGCCGGCCGAAAAACAGCAGCAGTTGCACGAGGCCTTCAAGCGTTATCAACAGCTACCGCCCGATCAACGCGAAGATCTGCGCCGACGATGGCTGGAGCAATCGCCCGAGCAAAAGCGGCAGTGGCTGGAACACATGGGGCCGCGCTCCACCTTGCCCGCGGGGCATGCTTTCGGCATGCCTCGCGGTCGGCATTAATGGCGGCCTGCATACGCCGCCATCTGCTCATCAGGCGCTGAACAAGATCTCGCCCTGGCGCGTTACGCAACTCTTCGCCACCAGCTCGTCACTGAAATCCGGTTGCAGGGCGCTATCGCGGATCAGTAACTCCGCGAAGTTGTAGATATTCCGCGCGTACATTTCCGAGGCATGCAGCGGCGCGCCAGCGGCGAGATTGAGCGGACCAAGAATCGTCACGCCGCCATGTTCCACACGCTCGCCGGGGCGTGTCAGTTCGCAATTGCCGCCACTTTCGGCGGCCAGGTCAACGATCAAGGCGCCGGGCTTCATGCCCTCGACCATTGCAGTGGTGAGGATCTTCGGCGCAGCGCGTCCCGGCACCGCCGCCGTACTGACTACCGTATCGAAAACCTTCAAGTGCTCTGCCAGCGCGTGCTGTTGTGCTGTGCGCTCTTCGGCGGTGAGCTCGCGCGCATAACCGCCGCTGCCCGCCGCGCTTATACCCAGTTCCAGGAATTTCGCACCTAACGATTCGACCTGCTCACGCGTCTCAGGCCGCACGTCGTAGCCTTCGATCTGCGCGCCAAGCCGGCGCGCCGTGGCAATCGCCTGCAAACCGGCCACGCCTGCGCCGATGACCAGGACGCGCGACGGCCGAATGGTGCCCGCCGCCGTGGTCAGCATGGGGAAGAATTTCGGCGCATTTTCGGCGGCTATCAGCATGGCGCGGTAGCCGGCGACGGCGGCTTGCGAACTCAGCACATCCATGGCCTGCGCGCGTGTGTTGCGTGGCAGCAGTTCCAGCGCAAAGGCGGTCAGCTTTTTCTGGGCGAGTGCCGCGACGCGCGCTGCCGCACCATGCGGACGCAGTTGACCGACGACGATGGCGCCTTCACGCAAACCAGCGAGCGCGTCGTCAGGAGGCAGCACGCAGGCCAGCAGATCAGCCTGGGCCAGCACTTGTGCGCGATCCGCAAACTCGACATCCGCATAGCTTGCATCCGGAAAGCCCGCCGCGTTGCCCGCATCATGTTCGAGCAGCACGCGCAGCCCCTTGCCGCGCAGTTTCTTTGCCACTTCCGGCGTGATCGCTACGCGGCGTTCGCCGGCAGCGGTTTCGCGCAATGCGGACACGGTGATCGACATCGGCCATCTCCTGCGGATGAGTTTTCCCATCGTAGCGGAAGCGTGGGTTAACTCGTAGGCGGAGTCGGCGGAGCGCACCCGGCAATGCCCTGGCCAAGAAGTTGGGTTACGCTCCGCCAAACCATATACGAGCAGCGAGGAATTCCTGGTGTTCGAGCAGATCGACGGCAGCACGCTGTTGGAGCTTGCCCGCAGCGCGCGCGACCTGGCCTATGCGCCCTACTCGCGCTTCCAGGTCGGCGCCGCCTTGCAGACCAAGGATGGCCTGGTGTTTCCCGGCTGCAACGTGGAAAACGCAGCCTACGGCCTGTGCAATTGCGCCGAACGCACCGCGCTCTTCAGCGCGTTGGCGGCCGGCTACCGACCCGGTGATTTCAGTGCCATGGCCGTCATCGCCGACACGCCCGAACCCGTGAGCCCCTGCGGCTCCTGTCGCCAGGTGATGGCCGAACTGTGCCATGCCGACATGCCGGTGCTGCTGGCCAACACGGCCGGCGCCACGTGGCAGACGACGGTGGAAGCCTTATTGCCCGATGGATTCCACCTGGCTCCTGCCGCCACTGCATAGTGATGGATGAGCATCCCGGCGTTGCATCGGGTTGCAGATGCCGGAATGTCACCTCCACTTACATCCGTGTTGAATCTGCCGCGCGCAGCAATAAAGCCAACGCACCATCGAACGCCTTGGGTTCATCCACGAAAAGGGCATGACGCGTATTCGGCAGCGTGATGAAAACGGCACCGCGGATGCTTTCGGCCATTTGCCTCTGCGCATCGAGCAACGGTGAACTGGCCGAAGCAATCACCAGCGCCGGGCGATCGATTTTCTGCAAGGCCGGCCGACGATCGGCACCAAAAATATCCGACACCAGCATGGCCGCGCCCACCGCCGGTGGCGTGCGTTGTGCTTGCTTGATTACCGCGTCGATGTCGGCGGGCGGATGCAGGAAAATGGAACGCACCATGCCGGCGCTGTAGTCGGCCGGATCGGCCGCATAGCGCGACAGGGCGGTGAGAATGGCCTTGCTGAACGCCTTGCGCAGGTCCAGCTCGTTGTTGCCGGCAGACACCGGCGAATCCACGAACACGATACCCGCCAGCGAAGCAGTGCCGAACTGCTGCACATAGGCAGCGACATCCTGCGCGCCTTGAGACCAACCCACCAGCACACATCGGTCGACGTGCAAGGATGCAAGCAATTCGTGCAGATCCTGCGCGCGGCGCTCCGGCGTATTGCCGGTCAGCATGATCGACGACGCACCTTGTGAGCGCGAATCCACCGCGATGACACGGCGGTGATCGGAAAATCGCTGCAGTTGCTCGCGCCATAACGAGGCCGTCAGCGTCCAGCCGGGAATCAGCACCAATGCCGGGGCCGCACTATCCTGCCCGGCTTGCAGATAATGGATGCGTGCGCCGTTGTCAGTGTTGACATAGCCTTCGCCCAAGCCCCTGCCCATCGTGGCCGCCTCGCTTGCGTACACGACCGGCGCCAGCGCCACCATCAAGGTCACGGCCAAGCCTTGCAACAGCTTCATACAGCGCACTCCTAAGACGGGTGCGCGGATCGGATGCCCTGGGCCCCATGGGTGTCTGCGTGACTGAAAGGCATCGTGACCGACCGCAGACGGTTGTAGGATAAGCGTTTTCCCATTCCCTCCCGCTCATGCTCGACGCACTCTCCCTGCTGCAGCAACGCCATTCCGCGCCCTCGCGCCAACTCAGCGAACCTGGGCCCGATGCAGCCACCTTGCGCACTTTGCTCGAAGCGGCCATTCGCGTGCCGGATCACGGCAAGCTCGTGCCGTTCCGACTTATCAGCCTGCGCGGCGAGGCCAAGCTGAAATTCGGCGCTTCGCTGGCCGAACGCGCCATTCGCCGCGATCCTGACCTGCCTGAATCCAAGCGCGAAAAAGAACGCTTCCGCTACACCTTTGCCCCGCTGGTGATGGTGGTGATCGCACGCATCGACCATGACAGCGGCATTCCGGAGATCGAGCAGAAGCTGTGCGCCGGCAACGTGGCTTACAACATCCTGCAAGGTGCGTATGCACTGGGCTTCGGCGCACAGTGGCTGACCGGTTGGGCCGCCTACGATGGGGAAGTGGCCGCACTGCTAGGCCTGGCAAAGAACGAGTGCGTGATCGGCTTCGTGCACATCGGTACGCCGCAAGCCGACATTCCCGATCGCGATCGTCCCGCGCTCGATGGCCTGCTTACCGAATGGATGGGCTGAGCACGTGCGCTCCCACCTGCCTACCGCGCACCTGATCGACGGCAGCCTGTATGTGTTCCGTGCCTGGCATTCGATGCCGGACGAGTTTCACGACGTCGACGGCCATCCCGTCAATGCGGTGCATGGCTTCACGCGGTTCCTGTGCGAAGTGCTGGAGCGCGAAGATCCCTCGCATCTGGCGGTGGCGTTCGATGCCTCGCTCACTACTTCGTTTCGCAACGCAATCTATCCGGCGTACAAGGCGAACCGCGAGTTGCCGCCACCCGATCTGGAACGGCAGTTCGTCCTGTGCCGCGCCGTCACCGAAGCGCTTGGCATTCGCGTGATGATCGATCACAGCTTCGAAGCGGACGACCTGATCGGCAGCACGCTATGGGGTTTGCGCGCGCACGGTTTTCGCAGCGTGATCGTTTCGGCAGACAAGGATTTCGGCCAGTTGCTCGGCGAGCACGATGAGCAATGGGACTACGCGCGCAACCTGCGCTGGGGTCCTGCCGGCGTATTCGAACGGCTGGGCGTGCATCCGGAGCAGGTCGCCGATTTCCTGGCACTGTGCGGCGACGCCGTAGATAACATTCCCGGCGTGCCGGGCATTGGCGCAAAAACCGCCGCCGCGCTGCTCGCACACTTTGGCAGCCTGGATGCCTTGCTCGATCGCGTGGACGAGGTGCCGTTCCTGCGCCTGCGCGGTGCGGCGAGCTGCGCGGCAAAACTGCGCGAACACGCCGAAGCGGCGAGACTGTATCGCCGCCTTACGCGCATTGCGCTGGAGGCACCTTTCGAAGGCGGCGTGGAGACATTGGTTCGCGTGCGCACCACCACCACGCTCGAAGCCTTGTGCGAACAATTGCGCTTCGGCCCGCTGACGCGCAGTCGCTTGCGCGCGCTCAATGGCGCCTGAGCTTTTCGAGACCGATATGAACGACATCAGCCGCAAACCCGAAGACGCCAACGCTTCCGCCGAAACGCTGTATCAAGGGCGCTGGCTACGACTGCGCCGCCGTGGCCGCTGGGAATACGCCGAACGCAATAATCCCGGCGGCGCGGTGATCATTCTTGCCGTCACGCCGGAAGACAAGGTGCTGTTCGTGGAGCAGTACCGCGTGGCCATCCAGCAGTTCACTATCGAAATGCCGGCTGGCCTGGTCGGCGACCTGGCCGATCAAGAGCACGAAGGCGCACTGCTCGCCGCGCAACGCGAACTGGAAGAAGAAACCGGTTATCGCTGCAGCCGCGTCAGCTTCGTGCACGAAGGCCCTTCGTCCGCCGGCATGAGCAACGAGATCATCGCGTTCGTGCGTGCCCACGACCTGGTCAAGGTGAGCGATGGCGGTGGCGACGTCACCGAGAACATCGTCGTGCACGAAATTTCCCGCCGTGAAGCAGGTGCATGGTTGGTAGCGCGTGCGAAAGACGGCTACTCGATCGATCCGAAGCTGTTTGCAGGCTTGTGGTTGATCGAGCATGCGGAATCGTTCGGCTGAACCTCCTTCCTCCCCTGCGAACAGGGGAGGAAGCCCTCGCAAGCCATTTCAATTCGCGTTATGCCACCCCCTTGGTGCCGTGGCTGGGCTGCTGTACCGCGCAATCGCACTGATCCTGTTCGGACAGGCGCAAGGCTTGCAGGTTTCTTTTCAGCACGAGCGACCAATTCTTGAGATCCTGCACGGCCAGTACGTTCTCCTGCAGCAGCAGATCACGGTACTCGTCTTCTCCATACGTGCCAGACGTATCAAGCGGTTGGGCAGCCGCCAGGCCCGGCTTGCCCATGAAGGCGGTAACCTCGGACGCCTGGATGACGGAATCGATGATCTGCAGCATTTGCAGACCCGCCTGCTCCATCACGATGATGCCTTGGCGAATACGATCCACGCTGTCGGCAATGACCGCGTCGATGTGCTTGCAGGTGGCCGAACCGCGCTGCGCATGCTTGAGAACCTGGCTGGACAGCAGCGAAAAATGCTGTGCGTCCTGGTAATCCGTCGCGCGCGATGGAAACAGTTTTGACGTGGTGTGTTCGACTTCGTCGATCAGCCGGACCACGTCATGCGACAGCTCGCTGAACACGCGCGCGTGGTCGACCAGCTCGTAACCGATGCTTCTCCCCCGGCATAGCGGGAGCGATCCAGGCGATTTGTTGCCTTTGATGCAGGTGTACTTCCTTGGTGAGCCTTCTTCCTCGTGCGAGCAAGTGGCATGACTCTGAAAAGCAGCATTCCTGCAACGATGGCTCGGCGCGCCACCACCCTCCGCGGCGCGACTGCGCTTGAGCGACACCTTCCAATTTCTTACCAACTTGAAACATTTTGCATAGCGCATTTGAGGTACCCCCAAAATGCATGTCGATGATCAGGCTCGTGCGAGCACCGACTGAGAAACAGGGGAAGTCTGCAGGCCTCGCTCTATCACCCAGCTCTGTCGTCCGGTTCATAGGTCCAAGCCGCCTCGTTGGGCCGGGACTCCGTGCACCCGTCTGTGAGTGCCCCTTTCATCTCCCCGCGGTGTCGATTCCGCTCCTTGCGACACCGGTGCGCTATGTTCATTAGCGAATTACATGTTCATATACGTTGTAGTCCAAACCCATCTTAGATGCAAGGGGGTAAAAGCGGCCGTTTTCCAGGGACGCACGCCCGAGCCGCGCGACTTACGCAACATCATGAATTCCAAGGAAAACCCGGCGACTGGAATGAAATTCCAGCTTACTTGGCATGGCGATGCCGGAATTTCTTCCCAGCCTTGTCGCTAAGCCGCTGCTTTCAGGGCACGCACCCGCCAGAACGCCAATGCTGCGCCGACTACCGCCACGCCAAACCACGCTGCCGCTGCTGCGTTGTCGTTGCCGAGCCACAGCACCGCGTCGACGGCGCCAACCACCAGCACGGCAATGGCCGGCGCAAGAATCGGGTCGATGCGCCGGTAGTGCCAACGCAACAGCAGCGCTGCGCCGAGCATGGCCAGCAACACGGCCAGCACTCGGCGCAACGTTGGATACTCCGGCGGCAGTGGCGTATCGGGAAAAATCTCCGACAACGGCACATCGCCCGATTGCACTGCATAGCCGACGCCATCGGAAGCATCGTCCGTCGGCACCAGCTTGTTGCCTTCAACCTTCGC
Organism: Dyella sp.; assembly: GCF_036746095.1. Classification (NCBI taxonomy): domain Bacteria; kingdom Pseudomonadati; phylum Pseudomonadota; class Gammaproteobacteria; order Lysobacterales; family Rhodanobacteraceae; genus Dyella; species Dyella sp. The sequence goes on along the minus strand of NZ_DAIOEU010000043.1, from coordinate 28,291 downwards.
CACGACGGTGACGGTCTGCACCGGCACGGCTTCCCACGTCACGCGCAGATCGCCAATTTGCGGACGCGAAGGTTCAGGGCTGGTGACCAGACCGCCGTTATAGAGACTGAAGCTCGCGGCAAGATTACTTGGCAAACGGCGCAGGTCCGGCTTCACCGGTTCGCTGCCAACCAAGGCGCGCACGAGGGCCGGGGCAAGCGTGAAATTGTTCAAGCGCACCAGGCCCGCATCGAATTGCGCCCCGTCGATTGGCATCTTGCTTGGGTTGGTGTGGCCTTCCGGATGCACGAAATGGCTGGAGTCGATGGGATGATCCTGCCAATCCTGCTCATAGGTTGGCTGGCCACCATAACGAAGTTCGCGCCACTGGAACATTTGCACGTGGCGAATCAGCACCGGCCGATCGGTCTGCTGATTGAACTGTTGATCGAGCGGCGCTTCCACCACCTGCAAGGGACCCACCACGCGCACCATGAAACCCTGCATGCTGGCATCGGGAAGGCCGCGAGTACCCAAGTCCAGCACGTCGCCGCCATGGCGTTTCATCTGCGCGCTGTAGTCGAGCTGTCCGCGTTCGACCACCGCCCCTACGCCCGCACCCAGCAGCAATAGCACTGCACCCAGTGCAGGCAACAGCAATTCGCGGATAGAGGTTGGCTTACGCTCGACGCTCATCGAGCCTCCGGTGGTGTAGCTATGGGTTCAGACGATGCCGCGCAATTCGGGCTGTTCGTCAGTCGTACCATAGCGCCCGCGCTCATCGCGTGTCACGCGAGCCAAGGCGCAAGCGTGGTCGTGGGTGAAAAAAAGCCGCACATTGCGCGCGAACTTGTCTTCGAGGAACGCCCGCTTCTCATCGATGAGCGCTTCCGGATAGCGGTCGTAACCCATGGTGATGGGCAAGTGCACCCAGGAACGCCCTGGAATCAGGTCGGCGCAAAACACCACGCCGGCCACTTCGGACAGCATCAAGCCGGGCGTATGGCCATCCGAAAAAGAAAAACGCACGGCACGCCCCAGCGTCTGCGAGTATTCTCCAGCCTCCAGCTCCAGCCGCCCGCTGTCCTGCAACAGCTGCTGCAACTCGGGAATGAAGGAAGCACGATCGCGCGGATGCGGCTTCCAAGCACGCTGCCAATGCTGCGCCCCGACCAGGAAGCGCGCATGCGGGAACAACAACTGCGGCGGCTTGCCCTCTTCCCATGCCGCGAGCAACCCGCCAGCGTGGTCGAAATGCAGATGCGAAAGCACCACCACGTCAATGTCTTCGTGTGACAGTCCCAGGGCCGCGAGCGATTCAAGCAATACGTGCTGGCTTTCCACCACGCCGTAGCGTTCGCGCAATGCCGGCTCGAAGAATGCGCCGATGCCGGTTTCGAACAGCACGTTGCGGCCTTCCAGATCCTTCGCCAGCAGGCAGCGACAGGCAAGCGGGATGCGATTGGATCCATCCGGCTCGATCCAGCGCGACCACATCGCCTTCGGCGCGTTGCCGAACATCGCGCCGCCGTCGAGTTTTTGCGTGTTGCCGTTCAAGGACCACAGTTGCATGTCTATCCCGCTGCTTGGTCTTGCCTTGTCGTCATTCCGACCTTCGCCGGAATGACGCGCATGAGCGCTTAATGCACCTTGCCCAACCCATCATCCCGACGCGGATCGCTCGCCGCATCCAGCTTGTTGGTGCGCCGGTCCCAGATCACCACGTTCATGAAACCCCATGGGTTGCGCTCCTTGAAGGTGTAGCCCATCTGCGTCAGCGCGTTCGTGGTCGCTGCATCGAAAACACCGGGCTCGACCATCACGACATCCGGCATGAATTGATGATGGAAGCGCTTCGTCGCAACGATCTGATGCGCATCGCCGCCATCGATAAAGGCGAGGATGCCTTCAAGCACCTGCGTGATGATGGTGGAGCCACCGGGCGAACCGATCACCGCCGTGCGATCCGGGCCGATCACGATGCTCGGCGACATCGACGACAGCATGCGCTTGCCGGGCTCCGGCGCATTGGCCTTGCTTCCCAGCAAGCCGTATACGTTGGGCTTGTTCGGCACCAGCGCGAAATCATCCATCTCGTCGTTGAGCAGCACACCGGTGCCCTTGGCGACGAAGGTGGAGCCAAGCAGGTAGTTCACGGTGGAAGTGATCGCGACCATGTTGCCATCGGCATCGATGATCGAGAAATGCGTGGTGTGCATGCCTGGATCCTGGCTACCCGACGGCGCCAACATCGATGAGGGCGTGGCCTTGTCCGGCAGGATGCTCTGGCGCAGACCATCGGCGTAATACGGCGACAGCAGCATGTTGAGCGGCATCTTCACGAAATCCGGATCGCCCAGGTAATCGTTGTGATCGCGGAAGGCGCGGCGCATCGCTTCAATCACCAGGTGGGCGCGATGCGCTTGATCCAGCTTGGCGAGATCGAAGCCGGAGAGAATGTTGAGGATCTCCGCGATCGCCACGCCGCCGGACGACGGCGGCGGTGCGGTGATGATCTTGTAGCCGCGGTAGTCGACGGTGATCGGCGTGCGCTCCTTCACCCGGTAGGTGGCCAGGTCCTTCAGCGTCCAATTGCCGCCTGCCGCATGCACGGCATCGATCAGCTTTTGCGCGGTTGCGCCGCTGTAGAACCCGGCATCGCCGTAGTTCGCCAACTGTTCCAACGTATGCGCCTGATCAGGATCCCGCCAGATCTCGCCAGCCGCCGGCACCTTGCCGCCCGGGAGGAATTTCGCGGCGGAAGCGGGCCAGCGCTCGAGGTTTTGCTGTTCTTCCTTCATCGCACCAAGCAGGCGATCGTCTGGCTTGAAGCCATCGCGCGCGGTGCGGATGGCCGGCGCCAGCGATGCGGACAGCGGCAGCTTGCCGTAGTGCGTGGCCAGCCACACCAGGCCGGCTGGCTCGCCCGGAATGCCGGCCGACAGCGGTCCCTTCAGCGCGGTGTCGCGATTGGGCGTGCCGTCCGGGTTGAGGTAATCCTTCGGATTGACCGCCGCCGGTGCCGTTTCGCGCGCGTCGATGAACACCGTGCGCTTGCTGGAGGCGATATACATGGTGGCCATGAAGCCACCGCCGATGCCGGAGCTTTCCGGTTCCACGACCGACAGCGTGGACGCCACCGCGATCGCCGCATCGAACGCATTGCCGCCCTTGGCCAGCACTTCAAAGCCTGCTTCGGTAGCCAGCTTGTTGGCACTGGCGATGCCGGCATGGCCGGGACGTTCCGCCAACGGTGCCGCGCGAGTGGATGGGGTGGACTGGTCGGCGGCACATGCGCCGCTCGTCCCCAATAGAAAACCTAGCAGCAGCACATGCCAACGCAACGCGAGCTTCATCCCTTGGTCTCCATCAGATGTTTGTATTTGTCTTCGAGCTGCTCGCGCGACTCGGCATGCGCGGGATCGATGATGATGCATTCCACCGGGCACACGACCACGCATTGCGGCTCATCGTGATGGCCGACGCATTCGGTGCACAACGCGGGATCGATGACGTAGAACTCCTCGCCAAGCGAAATCGCCTTGTTAGGGCAGGCGGGTTCGCAGACGTCGCAGTTGACGCAGGTATCGAGGATCTTGAGGGACATGCCGGGTTATTTTACATGGGCCGGCGGGAGCTTGAGCGGCGCAGCGGAGATAGCACTGCAAGCTGGGGTGCACACCCCAACATCTCAATGCTTGGGCGCAGGCGGCGCGGGCTGGGGGTGCGCCCCAGTCCGCGCCGCCAGGGCATTACATTTCGATGTAGCGAATCGTCGCGTTGGTCGGCTTCAGCACGTCTTCCACGCGCTGCTCGTCAGCCTTGTCGCCGATCACGACCACGATCACGCCCTTGAAGGAACCGGCCTTGGCATCCTTGAAAGCGGTGGTCACCACATCGGCCGTCTTGGCCGAATCCGGACCGCCGATTGCCAGCAGGTTACCCGGCAGCACGCCGCGAGCCACGATGTCCTGGATGTTGCTGAGCTGGCGATCGCGTGCATCCTTGGCTTCGTCGGTATCGCCGGCCGGCACGATGTAGGCGTACGGCTGCGGCGCGGTCATGCCCTGCATGTTCTTCTGCACGATCTGGCCGAGGTAGGCGCCCCACGCCTTGGTGTCGTTCGGATCGGTGGGCTTGGGCACCTGGGCCGGCTGCTGCTGTGCCTGCTGCTGGCCGTTGTCCTGCTGGTTGTTGCATGCGGACAGTGCCAGGCAGCCAGTCAATGCAAGGGCGCTGGCGATGAGAGTGAGTTTACGCATAGTTGTCCCCTTCGGTTTCGGGTTGCTTTTTTTGCCAGCGCTGCCGCATGGCCTGTTGGACTGCGGGATGCACGAAACCGGAAATATCGCCGCCGAGGCGGCCGATTTCGCGTACCAGTGAGGAAGAAATGAAGCTGTACTGCTCGGCCGGTGTCAAGAATAGCGTCTCGGCCTGCGGAATAAGATGGCGGTTCATGCTCGCCAGCTGGAATTCGTATTCGAAATCCGACACGGCACGCAAACCGCGAATGATGACTCCGGCGCCAAGTTCGCTGACCAACTGGGCCAGCAGGCAATCGAAGCCGCGCACTTCCACGTTCGGCAGATCCGCCAGCGCCAGGCGCGCCAGCGTGATGCGCTCCTGCAGCGAGAAGCCGGGCCCCTTGTTCGAGCTTTCGGCCACCGCCACCACGATACGTTCGAACAGGGGCGCTGCGCGCGCGACGAGATCCGCATGGCCGTTGGTAATCGGGTCGAAGGTGCCCGGATAGACGGCGAGACGCTTGTTGACCGACGGCAGGTTCACTTAGAAGGCAGGGCGGGCAGGGAAAGCATTAGCTTAGCGGAACGCCTTGCGAGCGGCGATAGAGCGCGTAGTGCACATCGCCGGCACGTCCTTCCCGATGCTGCACCCAGTTCGGGGGCAATGACAGCACGTGGCCGCGCGGCGATTCGACATAAATCTGCGCGGCCTCCGCCAGCCAGCCGCCCTGCTCCAGTTGCTGCGCCAGCGGCGTCCACAGCTGCAATGCGAACGGCGGATCGAGAAACGCCAACCCGAACGCCCGTGGTGTGCCGCGCAGGAAATGCATGGCGTCCACCGCCGCCACGTTCGCGCCTTCCGTCTTCAACCGGGCAAGGTTGCCACGCAGCGCTTCGGCCACGGCGCGCTCCGGCTCCACGAACTGCACGGCGGCCGCACCACGCGAGAGCGCCTCGATGCCGAGCGCGCCGGTGCCCGCGCACAGATCCAGCGCCCGCACGCCCGCAAGGGTTGGCGCCAGCCAGTTGAACAGGGTTTCGCGCACACGCTCCGGCGTCGGCCGCAAGCCTGGAAGATCGGGCACGTTCAGGCGCGAATTGCGTAGATTGCCGCCGATGATGCGGATTCGACCAGGCGCGGCCTTCATGCGCGGGCGCCCTCAGCGGACAGTACGGGTCGGGGTGTTAGCATGGAATGCTCTAACCGATTTTGCGTGGGTGTCACCGGCCCTGTCTGTTCGCAGATCACAGGGCCATCGACGAAGGCAGACTGGTTGTCTGTCGGGACGATGGACCGAAGAGATGCGAACAGACAGGGCCGGCCCGAAGGGTAATGCCCGGAAGGCCCGCATGCTGCGCCGCGCGGCTTGACAAGGCAACCAGCCTTCCCTGCGCCGCGCAGCACAACCTGCGGGCCTTCTGGGCATCATGCCACCCACGCAAAATCGGTTAGAGCATCCCCACCATATTGTCTTTGAAGCACGCCTCTCATGCTCAAGTTCTGGAAAAAGAAGGCCGCCGACCAGGGGGCCGGGGAAAACGAGGATGTGATCCCGCAGGCGCCCGCCGAAGAAGTGCAGGCATCCGAGCCGGTAACACCCGTGGCGGAAATCGCCCTCCCCGTCGAACCGGGGGCCGAAGCGGCACCGGCCAGGCGCAGCTGGCGCGAACGCCTGTCAGGCAGCACCTTTGCGCGCGGACTCTCCTCGCTGTTCTCCCGCAATCCCAAGCTGGACGACAGCCTGCTGGACGAACTGGAAACCACGCTGATCACTGCCGACGTGGGTATCGAAGCCAGCACCTCGCTGGTGGAAAACCTGCGCAAGCGCATGCACAAGCGCGAGTTCGCCGACGCCAACGCCCTGCTGCAGGCGCTGCGCCAAGAACTGGTTGCGCTGCTCAAGCCGGTGCAGAAGCCGCTGGAAGTCGCCGGTCGCAAACCGTTCGTGGTGCTGATCGTCGGCATCAACGGCGCGGGCAAGACCACCACGATCGGCAAACTGGCCCGCCGCTGGCGCGATGAGCAACACCAGGTATTGCTCGCCGCCGGCGATACCTTCCGCGCCGCCGCGGTGGAGCAGCTCAAGACCTGGGGCGAACGCAACCAGGTGCCGGTAATTTCGCAGGGCCAGGACGCCGACGCCGCCAGTGTCATCTTCGATGCCTTGCAAGCGGCGCGGTCGCGCAACGCCGACGTGCTCATCGCCGACACCGCCGGTCGCCTGCACACGCAAGGCGGCTTGATGGACGAACTGGGCAAGATCGCCCGCGTGCTCAAGAAGCTCGATACCGATGCGCCACACGAAGTATTGATGGTGATCGACGGCACCACCGGCCAGAACGCCGTCAACCAGGTGCGCCAGTTCCGTCAGATCGTGGGTGTGACGGGCTTGGTGGTGACCAAGCTCGACGGCACGGCCAAGGGCGGCGTGGTGTTCGCGCTGGCGCGTGAATTCGGCTTGCCGATCCGTTTTGTCGGCCTGGGCGAAACCGCCACGGACCTGCGCGTGTTCGATGCGGATGCCTACGTCGACGGCTTGCTGCCCGCAGAATTTGCTCGAGCCTAGGATGCTCCCGCGCCCACTGCGATGGCTGCTGATTACCCTCGCCAGCATCGCCGGCGGCATCATGCTGGTGGTGCTGGTGGCGCTGTATCTGCTGCTGCAGCCCGATCGATTCACCGCGATGCTCCAACGGCAGGCGCACGAAGTCGGCCTGCAGCTCACCCTGTCCAGCCCGGCCAGCCCCACGCTGTTTCCGCGTCCTGCCCTGCAACTGGAAGGCATCACGCTTACGGCAAGCGGCGCCGGCCCCAACGCCATGCCGATTCTGCTTGCCGCCAATGGCCGGTTGGTGCTGCCATGGCGCACCGTGTTCGGCCGCGAAGTAGTGATCTCGCGCATGCAGATCAATTCACCCCGCGTCGATCTCGATGCGTTGCAAGCGTGGCTGATGAACCTGCCGCCGCAATCGGCGACGGTGCCGGAAGAAATCCCGCGCATCGCCACCGGCGTACGCATTCGCAACGGCAGCGTGGTGCAGAACAACAGCGAATGGTTGAGCGATGTATCGCTCGACACCGGCCGCCTCGCGCCCGGGCAGGCCTTCTGGATCAATCTATCCGCCAAGGAAACCGACGGCACGCCGCTGCGATGGCAACTCTCCAGTGTGCCGAACATTGCCGACGGCGCACTGAAACTCGATTCCATCAACATCCAGGTCGCCGACAACAGCGCCACTACCTTGCACCTGGCCGGCCACGCCTACTGGACAGGTTCATCGAATGCATCCATGCAACTGCAAGGCAAATTTCATCTCGCCGAACAAGGCGACTACGATGCTGCCGTGATGCTTGCGCCGCCTGCGCACGGCAAACCCTTGCTGCTGCATCTGACATTGCTTGGCACCGGCAACCATATCGACCTCGAACTGCCGCCGCTCGCGCTTGCGCAATGGTGGAACCAGCTGGCCAGTTCGCAGGAGCCCAAATTGTCCACGCCGCCCGGCAACGGGCAGGTCGACATGGCCACGCTCGATGTTGGCAACATGCACATCGAAGGGCTGAGCGTGCAAACCGGCGATGCCGTCCCCGTCGCGGCGGAAAGCACCGCGCCGCCCGCCGCCACCATTCCCGTAGAGCCACGACCGCAGTGACTCCCTTCGCATCCGCCCTGCTCGCCTGGTTTGATCGCCACGGCCGCCACGACCTGCCCTGGCAACACCCGCGCGATGCCTATCGCGTATGGCTGTCGGAAATCATGCTGCAGCAAACGCAGGTGGTCACGGTCATCCCTTATTTTCAGCGCTTCGTAACGCAACTGCCCACCTTGCACGATCTCGCCGCAGCGGACGAAGACACGGTGCTCGCGTTGTGGTCTGGCCTTGGCTACTACCGTCGCGCTCGCTTTCTGCATCGTGCTGCGCAAGTGTGCGCGGAACAGCACGGTGGCGAACTGCCACGCGATTTCGACGAGCTGGCAGCGCTGCCCGGCATCGGCCGCTCCACCGCCGGCGCCATCCTGGCGCAGGCTTATGGGCTGCGTTTCCCTATCCTCGATGGCAACGTGAAACGCGTGCTTACGCGCTATCACGGCATCGCGGGACATCCGAGTGAGCGTGAGGTCGAGAAACAGCTCTGGCAGCACGCCGACACGCACACGCCGGGCGAGCGCACAGCCGACTACACGCAGGCGATCATGGACCTGGGCGCAACCGTCTGCGTGCGCACGCGTCCGCTGTGCGCCATGTGCCCCATGCGAAGCGATTGCATCGCCCATCGCGACCATCTCACCGCACAACTTCCCACACCCAAACCGGGCAAGACCATCCCCACCCGCAGCACGACCATGTTGATCCTGCGCAATGCCGATGGCCGCGTGCTATTGCAGCGGCGTGGTGCGCAAGGCGTGTGGTCCGGCCTGTGGAGCCTGCCGGAAGCCGACGGCACCGACGACGCCTGGCGCGAGGCGCAACGTCATGCACGCATCGACGACGCACAACCACTCATGCCCTTCGTGCACGTCTTCAGCCACTATCGCCTGCGGATCCAGCCGCTGCTGTTCGACGGTGCGACAGCCGCGCACGCCATCGCCGATAATGCCGACCTGCGCTGGTGCACCGTCAGCGAGCTATCAGCACTCGGGCTGCCCGCGCCAGTGCGTTCGTTGCTGATGGCATTGCCCGAATCCACTGTGTCGTAAAACCAAATAGAGATATTCCGATGAGTCGTACCGTTCATTGCGCCAAACTCGGCATGGATGCCGAAGGCCTGGATTTCGCCCCCTGGCCCGGTCCGCTCGGCCAACGCATTTTTGCCGAGATCTCCAAACCGGCCTGGCAGCAGTGGCTGGCGCACCAGACCATGCTGATCAACGAATACCGCCTCAATCCGCTCGATCCCAAGTCCCGCCAGTTCCTGGGCGGCGAAATGGAGAAATTCCTGTTCGGCGGCGAGGCCAAAACACCCGAAGGCTATAAACCACCCGAAGCAGAGTCTTGACGTATCTCGCCCCTTTCGGTTTAATGAGCGGCTTCCATGCGACGCATGGTGACCCTCTGGCCGGGTAGCTCAGTTGGTAGAGCAGGGGATTGAAAATCCCCGTGTCGGCGGTTCGATTCCGTCCCCGGCCACCATATGTTTCAAGCATTTAAGTCTCTAGTACCTTACAGTCCTCGTGTCCGAGGTACAAAAAAGATACACCAACCAATCGCGGTGCACGGATGGCAACGCTAATAAAGACCCCACACGGCTCGTGGAAAGCGGTCGTTCGCAAACAAGGTTGGCCCACCGTCTGCAAGACCTTTCGCACAAAGCGCGACGCTGAGGATTGGTCTCGCCGTCTCGAAGACGAAATGGTGCGCGGTGTCTACATCCAGCGAACGCAAAGCGCTCGCATGCTGTTCACCGACGCTCTTGATCGCTATCTCGCCGAGATCACGCCCACCAAGAAACTGTCCACGCAACGCCCCGAGCGCGTGAAGGCAGAGACGCTTCGCCTGTTCTTCGGGCGCTACGCCATGTCGTCGATCAACATCGAGTTGGCCAACAAGTATCGAGACCGTCGAATCGCAGAAGGCAAAAAGCCCAACACGGTCAGACTCGAACTAGCCCTCGCAAGTCATCTCTTCAATACAGCCATGCGTGAATGGCGAATCGGCCTGCCGCAAAACCCATTCGCCGGCATGCGCAAACCCAGTGTTGGCCCAGGCCGCGATAGGCGCCTTTCACTTGACGAGGAGCAAAAGCTCCGAAGTAAGGTCGCATCTCATTCAAATCCCATGATGAGATGGATCTTTGAGATCGCCATTGAAACATGTATGCGCGTATCCGAAATAACTGGACTCACGCCATCGCACGTGGATTTGAATCGGCGAATCGTGCGCCTCGGCGACACCAAGAACGGCGAAGCGCGAACGGTTCCGCTCACCCAGCACGCCAAGGCGATGTTTGCGGTAGCCATTGCAAACCCTGCGCGCCCCCGCGACTGCAACCTCATTTTCGCCGGGGAGCCTGGCCGCGACGGCATCCGGCGGCCCTATCAGTTCAACAAGATCTGGTCACGAATCAAGGCATCGCTAGGCATCAAGGACCTGCGCTTTCATGACCTGCGTCATGAGGCAGTCAGTCGGCTCGTCGAAGCGGGACTAAGCGATCAAGAGGTGTCCGCCATAAGCGGCCACAAGACCATGCAAATGCTAAAACGGTACACGCATTTGCGTGCTGAGGACCTCGTAGAGAAGCTCGACCGAGTTCCGAACAACACCGGAACTGCCTGAAAAAGCTGTCATCGCTTCCCCACACCAGCGCTACAAAATGGCGACAATCCGCTTCAATTTGCGAACACTACGAAGACTCGGTGACTACAAAAAGCAGACACTTTTCGCAAACAAAGCGACTTTAAGAAAAACAAGCGTAATCGAGCGATACGTAGGAAAACGCCGCGCATCGAATTGAACTGCTTAGTGACAAACGCCTAGTCTGGCGTCGTTGTCACTAAGGAGTAATGCAATGCAATTTGACGCAACGGAGCGTAATGATCAAAACACATACACCGATGATTTCTACCAGCAATACGAAGACTCACGCCTGCTCACCATCGAGGAGCTAGCGGGAATTCTGCGTCGCAAGCCGCAAGGACTTAAAGTCACCCTCCGGCTCGACAACGAGCTTTCTCGCAAGCTAGCCCCCGCAAAGATACGTATTGGCCGGCGCGTGCTCTACCGGGCATCGGTCGTCGCCAAATACCTGTCCGACCTTTCGCGCCAGGACGCGTAACCGTGATGCGGCAACGCACGGTCGACAAAGCAACTCGGCCTTTCGCGTTGAAACAAACCACTAACGCAGGCATCGCACTTAGGAAAGTGCCGTTGACCTATTGCCGCGTGACGCATCGCCATCACGTGGGTGCGTAGTGAATCTTGCGCGTTCCATCGAGCACAGCGCGACTCTCCGCCCGGCAACTGGCCAGACCGAAGCTCCCACCCAGCGCGCACTCACACCAACCGCCCCCGGTGAGAAGGCACCCGAGCACAACGATGGGCCACCGAACAAGAAACGGCCTCGCGCGGAACACCTCATAAAAACCGGCAGCCGAATCGCCAGCGAGCGGCCTGGCGACGATGACAAGGGCTACATGCACTCCATCATGTGCCAGGTCGGCCTTCCGCGCTCCAAGGTTGACGGCATATCGTTTGAGCGGAGCTCGGGCGGTGCGGCCTTACTGGTAGAGGCTGGCAAATTGTGGGACGGCAGGAAATTCGTGCAACAGCCCATTCCTTATGGCGCGACGCCACGTCTGATCCTAGCCTGGATGAACACCTATGCCGTCCGATTCAATTCACCCGAAATTCCGATCGGCGACAGCGCAAGCGAATTTATGCGCATGCTAGGCCACAAGAGCGTCAATGGTGGCCTTCGAGGCTCCTACACGACGTTCCGAAAGCAGGTGCAAGCGCTATCCGCATGCCGCATGACACTGGGCTTCAACGCCGGCGGACGTGCACACACGTACGAAGGCACACCCATCAAGCACTTCGAAGCATGGATTGCATCAGAAGACCAGCCACAGCGCTTGCTATGGCCCGGATCGGTGACGTTCTCTCAAGACTACTATCAAACGCTCAAAGAGCACGCGGTGCCGCTGGACCTGCGCGCATTTATGTCTCTCAAGGGATCAGCACTAGATCTCGATGTCTACACATGGCTTGCGCAGCGCTTGCACCGCATTGAGGGCCGACCGCGCATCCTGCACTGGGCGAACATGCGCGATCAATTTGGCCAGGAATACACCGGCGTCGAAGCAGATAAGAATTTCAAAAAGAAATTCCTACCTTCGCTTCAACGTGTGTTGACGGTGTATCCAGAGGCGAAGGTCAAGAAGGTTACTGGCGGCATAATGCTACAGGCATCTCCACCGCCAATTCCGTACAAGTAACTTTGCTTGGCGAGTCTACGTAGCTGCTATGGATCGAAAACAAACCTTATCGCGAGATTCGTCCAATAAGATCGATTGCATGCTGGATGCCGTATGCCCGTAGAAGCCCGGTGTTGACCTCAACATATGCACCAGTCTTTTCGCCGTCCGCGTCAAATACGGGTTCGCGCTCAGTTCTGAATCCTGAAATGACCCCGGCAATTCGCACTCCTTGCGTGGTGCCAAGCGGAAGGAACACGACCGGTCCGCCCGATAGCCCCTGGCTGGACATCGCGTCCACGTATAGGACTCGCGGATCTCCAAGACCTAGATTACAGGCGGCGCCGCGCTTGACCAGTGGCAAGGGATATCCATTATGGAGCACTGCTCCGGACTCCTCGTACATCAGGTGCGGAAAACCTAGCATGTAGACATCTTGACCCAGGACCATGCCATCCGTCGTCAACTCTACTGGTAGATCCGGCGGGCAGAGCGACTGCTGGAGCCGTAACACCGCAATGTCGACATTACTCCTGCAGAATGCAATTGCCGTGTAAGAGAGGCTTTCCCATCGACCTTCACGGAACACCTGAACTTTTTGGTTGGGTAATGTCTCGTCGAACAGGTGCTTCGCAGTTACCAGGTAAGACAGACCTTCGGCATCGATTGTAAATGCCGTGCCGTATTTTCCCGCCTTTATAAAAAAAATGCGGTAGAGAATGTTGGCTTGGATGGGGATCATCGGTGCGTCACCAATCGGCAGCATCATCGGAATGTGTTGGAAGGCTAATCGGACTGCTGGTTCGAACGCCAACCAAATTTCCCCATCGCGGTTCGTCCGCTATGGGAGGACACCGAACACCTGAGTTAAGCTCGCGCCGCGAAGCGGCCTCGGCTTGAATGAAAGAATTGTTAGCTGACTGGTTCTAGCCACATGTTCGCCATGCGTTCGCCTGAGAGCCAACGTTCATTCGTGGCTCCTACACGACGTTCCGAAAGCAAGTCCAGGCACTACGGCATGTCGCATGACACTGGGCTTCAACGCCGGCGGACGCGCGCGCACGTACGAGGGAACACCCAATAATTCCTAACTCCGTTACGTAACTGCAAAGCTCAAATTCCACTCGTGTCCGGCCGAACAATTACCCAGAAAGTGAACGCTGTCAGCGCTCCAAAGATCGCACCCAAGAACAAGAAGCTTGGATTCCATGCAAACCAACCAAACACAACCTCGGCGACGCCGGCCCCAACCACAAGACCGACCAGTGTGTAGATCCATCCACTCGTCCAATGTCGTTTAACCAATAGCAGGTGCGCAGGCACGCCTAGCACCACCATTGCTGGGTAGGTCACCATCGCCGACATCTTGAGCACCCAAACTCCTTCCCAAGGGTTCCCAAACAACGAAACGAAAGCCACCAGCAGTCCTGGAGCTAGTGGCGCCAACAGAAATGCTGCTACCTGCCGTGGACGAAATTTCAATTTAGCGACTGCACGCATTCATCATTCCTGAGCCGCAACCAGTAGTGGTGATCGGGGATGATTGCGTCTGGTTCCCGGGTGTCTGCTGTTGCCAGACATTATCGATGTCATTCCTGATGGAATTGGGAGCGCCTGGCCCTTGCAACCACGCAGTGCCTTCGCCCCACGTTTGAATAGACGTGCTGCCATCACTCGATTGCGTGGCCTCACGAACTACGATGCCTGATGCTAGTGCGTGGCCTGGTTCTGTGACATTGACGACGACCGGTTGCCCATCCTTTTGGTTGGTGGTCGTGAACGACTTCACCGGACTGATCGCGGATACGGGCAACGAGATACCGCCAACCCCAGGAGTCGCGTCATTGGGAGTGCCTTGAGGAGTGGCAGGCTGCGGGTAACCAGGGGTTGGGTGCTGGACCAGATAGTTCTGATCTTGTGCTTTGCTCATTCCAGGCGTGGGCGCTGGGACACTGTAAAAATGATAGTTATGAGACGAGCTTGTGAAATCTTTAAAGCCCGGTTGGGTTGCGAATGACACTCTGTAAACGGCTGTAAAGCACGTCGTGGTCCCATTAGAGCTGGCGCAATCTCTGCCGTCTGGATCAATGTTGTTGATGGGGTTGTCGTGGACATAGGCGTAGCGACTGAAGCTGAAGGAGTCGCCCGCTTTCGGCCTCTTGGGATCGACACTTAAAAACTGCCCAGTGGCCGGATCGTAGTAGCGCCCTTGCATGTAACTCAGGTTGGTTTCGGGATCGTTTACATGTCCCGCGTAACCAGGCCCATTGGACGGCGTCCCCATCGCGATGGTGCCGTATGGTGTGTAGTCAAAGGTCTTGGTGATGTTGCCGTTCGCATCCGCTTCCGCCAAAGGTGTTCCCTGCGGATCGGTATAGACGTAAGTGACTGTGCCGCCCTGCTGCGCGCGGGCCATGCCGCTCAGCAATACTACCAATGCGCAAGAAGCGCAGGCCATCGCTCTACCGGTCTTCATTCCGTTGCCCCTGACCAACATGCGCTCGCGCCGGTGAGCGCCTCCCGCACCGATAAGAACAACAACGTGAGAGCACGTCAAGATGCTGTCACGAAGCTCTCCGATTTATATGTGCATCATTCGTTCACACTTGAACTATAGGACCATGACAGAGGCGAATCATGTGTACCCCCTTGCCGAATGGATCCCCGAGAGGAGCTTCCCCAGAGCACAGCCGATTACCCCTAAAACTGATCGGTGATCCGTGATTGGCGGCAAACCAGGCCGGATTCCCTGCATGCCGAATCGGACCCCCCAACCTGTGCGCAGGTCAGTGGATATTGCTAGTTATCCACGCCGAATCGGACCCCCCGAATCGTGCCGAATCAGACCCCCTATGGTTGGATTTCATGCCGAATCAGACCCCCAAAGCATGCCGAATCGCCCCCCCTAAACCGATAGGTTTTTGCCCTTATCTTTTGCCTTTATATAAATCCTGTAGTTGGCACGCTCACACCTGTGGATAAGTCGCGTTTTCTCATCCGCAACCGCCGTCCGCCTACCCTCCCCCATCCCTGGGGTCGCCCCGGCCGCAAGCGGCCGGCCTTTGCGCGGGCGTCCTGCCCGCGCTAGTCCACGCTCCATACATTCCCCTCTGCAAGCTTTCAGAACACCAAAGAAAATGGTGAGTGCGCATCCATGCGCACAACGGCCTACGTCCAAAAGCATCGCGGCATGAGGTCATGCAGCGTGGCCGATCTATGCGGCCCAGCCGGCGCAAAACCGCGCCGACTGACCTCGCGCCGCAAGCGGCGCGACCCTGCGGGCGCCAAGACCCGGACAAATCACCCGAAGCATTGCCGATGAAGCCGGCAACGCTTCGGGCTCAGCCGGGTTCGTGTGCGAATCGGCCAGATAGATCCCTGGAGCTTGGACCGAAAAAGCGGTTTTGCGGGAGGGAAGGCGGCAGGGGTGATAGCTCGCGCACCGTCCATAGGGCTCGTGTAAGCTGCAGGAACATATTCAGGGGAAAAGTCAGCTCCGTCTAAGATGCCCCGCAGAACGGCATCTATGAGGGGAACAATATGGATGAGCAGGGGGTACATGGACGCGCAGGTTGCAGCGCTTCTTCTACTGAGCTGCACTATTAGTTTGTAGTGCACCACATGCGCAGCCGCAAGACGCAGTTGCCTATGTGCATACCGATCCGAATGGCACGCCATTGGCCGTGGCAGATGCGCAAACAGCTTGACATCCGGGTCGCTTCTGCGGCTAAAAACGACGCAATTCACGTATCAAGTGTGGTTACTGCTCACGCAGAAACACAAGGGGGATACAATGGATTTCTTCAAGGCACTTTTTGAGCTGCTCGGAAGCTCGCGGCGATGGGTTTTTGCCATATTCATTGCAAGTGCTGGTTTTCTTACGCCGTCCCTGATCAACAGGTTCGGCCCCGATCCTAAGTGGGACATTCACTGGTGTGTAGTTGGCCTCTTGTTCCTAACTGGCGGCTTCTTGATAACTATTGTGTTAGAGCAAGTACTCGCGTGGCTTAGCGTCTTAGCCAAAAAGATCCGCATCGCTTCTTACAACATTACACTCCTGTCAGAACTAGAAGAGGCGATCCTGTATGGTCTTGGGCATAACCACGCAACGAGTGGCTACGACATTGACGACATGCATGGGACCACGGAGTTAACCAAATTAGAAATGGTCCATGCCGTTGAGAAATTGAGGAAACGTGGCCTTGTCGCATCGTATCGCGGCTACCCGACGCACATTTACTTGACTTCCAAAGGCAGGCCACCATAGAAATCGGAACCGGCTCCAGCTCGGGTGGCGGTGGAGTTATCAACAACATCGAGCGCGCATTTGCATCTGCAGCGAGCCTTTCATTTGACGCATCGCAAGCAGTAATCGACCTTACCGGCACCGATTACAACGTAGGCTCGACTGGAAATATCGCCGTCACGCTATACGACGCTAACGGCGCGGTTGTTGCATCACAAGCCTTTCCCTGGACACGCTCTGGCAATACGGCCGTATTCAGTAACCCGGCATCGGTGAACGCTTGGGCAGCTCAGTATCCAAGCGCCGTAACGGCGAACCTTGGTACATCTGCCGGCGCGCTCCCAGGCGATGGTATATCCCACACCCTGGCCGTGACCGCTTACTACCAGGGAACAAAGCAGGCTTCGGCAGTTGGGAGCTATCCAGCGCTGTGTACGAATCCTCGGACACATCTCGTTAGCCCTTGTGCGCAATGATCCTCGTTGCAAGCCGGCCCCCACTTTGAGGGCTCGGCTTTACTTCCGAAAACCCCGGGGGAGCCACTTGCATACATCAAGGATGCTTTCAGTCCTATTCGCGTGTTGCTCGCTGTTAGTTGCTTCTTGCACCTTTACTACAAAAGGCGTGCCATCCAACCTGGCGGCTTATGAGTCAGCCATGAAATCCCAGCGCGTTCCGTGGGAATCATCCTACTCGGCATTTGTCGATCATTTGCCCGGGATTACCGTAACCGGAAGCGCTACGCATCTTCCCGGCAGCCTTACCTCGCCAACGCCAGTCATGACAATGGTAGATGTGCCTGCAGCACAATTCGGCCCCCAGCTATCCATTGAGCAGGCACCGGCGTGCGCCATAACCGCTCACGAAGCTAGCGCATCACAAGCACTCATTGATGAACTTTTTGCGTCCATCAACCCCACCTATGACGTCAAAGCAATCACCATTCACACCGTCTTCGTGCCGGAGCAAGAAGGGGTAGCTAAGAAAGTTTTTGCTATCCGCACCGGCAACAAAGTTGACGTGCGATTCTATTTTCATTGCAGCAGTTCGCCTGAGAGGGATCTGTATCTTGCTTTGCTTCGGTCTACCCATGAGGTCACACACCTCTTGCTGCACTTGGAGCATCGGGACGTAGGCGCACTAGCCGATGATATAAAGAACGAGCAGGTAGCCGATGGCGCGCCGGCATGCTTGTTCCAACTGAGGCCGTCCACTGTCGCGGAGGCACGTTTAAAAGCGGCCATCGCTCCCAACGACTACTTTGGGAAATCATGGGAGCTGAAAGACCATCAGGATGATCCATCCATTTGGTGCGATGCGTGGCGAGCCAGCGTTGGAAGCCAAGCGAAAACAGCGACTGGACGATGACACAGACGCGTTTCCTCCATTAAGACACAAACAACGGGTCTTTCTGGAGCTGAATTCGAAGGATCAAGCCAACAAGCGGACCAAAGTCATCGTTGAGTGCCGTGGCGCAAATGAGGACGCTCAGCTCGGAGAGCTTTCGCTCGAATAGCAGGCGGCGACAATGCTTGCGGAAGGCCACTGCCCTTCGATCTGCCAATGGTCCCCAAGCTATCAAATTCAACTGGCCTGCAAATCGCAGATCTGTGTGCCCGCCCGATGGGCATCAGGTCGATTCGTCCAGAGCAGCAAAACCGCGCATTGAGATCATCGCCGGCAAGATTCGAAGAGACGCGCACGGTAGAGCAGAGGGATGGGGCGTCAAAGTCTCCCCTTAAAAGCGAAAGGCCCCAAACCGAAGTTTGAGGCCTAGCGCCGACCGGAAATTTCCAGTCCGACTTGAAGTAAGTTTATCAGCGATCACATCCTGTTTTCACCACCACATGATGACCAGACTGTCGGACGCCAGCGCCTGCTCAACCGCGTCGGAATTCCCGACCGCACATATGCATTGAAATTCGCTTGCACCACAGCATGAACACTCCCCTACTCGGCTAATGTTTTCTTCACCGCCGATTGATTGCTTGTAACCAAAACTCCAAGCACTCACAGGCAGCGAGGGTAAAGTCCGTGAAGAAGATCGCTTCATTGACCATGGTGTTGGCGCTCGGCTGTGCCGGCATGGCCATGGCGCAAGACGAGCATGCTGCGCTGACTCAACATGAGATCGAGGCGCAGTTGACACAGCAAGGCTACACGGACGTGCACGATGTCGATTTCAAAGATGGCGTGTGGACGGCGCGCGCCCGCAGTGGCGACGGCTCACGCGTAAAGCTGCGGGTGGATCCGCTCACGGGCAAGGCTTATCCGAACAAGCAAGTGTCCAGCCTGAATGAAACGGATGTGCGAGCCATGCTTTCCTCGGAAGGGTATACGCATGTGCATGACGTCGATTTCAATCATGGCATTTGGACGGCCAAGGCGAAGAACAACGCCGGCGTAAAGGTGACCTTGCAAATCGACGCGCAATCGGGACGCATCATCGGCACCAACTAAAGCGCAAGAGCCGTCATGGTGCTGGCCGTACAAACAAAATGCACGACCAGCCAACACGTATTAGAGCGACGTCGAGAGATTCGTCACCCAATCCGGCAATACGCCGATAAGGGCTGCTTCGAGATGACGATCGGTTCCCGTGATGATCAACACACCGACCAGCACGATCAGTACGCCGAGCACTCGCTTGCCGCGCGTCCCGGCCTGCATCAACTTGCCGCGCCAACGCGCCATCAGGCTCTGCGCGAATAGCGCCAGGATCAGCAATACCGTCGCGATGCCGAGCGCGAACGCCGCCATCACCAAGGCAACCTGTCCAAGATCCTTACCCTGCGCCGCAAGCAAAGTGGCCGCGCCCAGGGTTGGCCCCACGCACGGGCTCCACACCAGGCCAAGCAGCACGCCAATACCCGCTTGCCCGGCCAGGCCAAACTGCTCCAGCCGCGCCTGGCGCTCACCCGCCCAGTTGGCGAGCGGACCCGCCGCACGCTCGAACCACAGCTGCATGCGCGGAACCACCAGTACCACGCCTACGAGCAACAGCAAGACGGCGCTCCACAGGCGAATCGTTTCCGGACTCAAGCCCGCCGATGCACCGAAGGCGGCGATGACGAAACCGGTGAGCGTGAACGACACTACCAAACCCAGCGCCAGCGCCAGCGGTCCCCAGCGATGGCGTTGCGCCGCGCTGCCGAGCACGATGGGGATCAGCGGCAGGACGCACGGTGAAAGGATGGTCAATGCACCGGCGGCGTAGGCAACGGCCGGACTGAGGCTGCCGCTCATGTGCGCGCCCCTGCACGGACAAAACACTCAGGTCTATGGGTCAACATGGTCAACTCCTTGTGAAATCTCCTTGCATCTTTCGTCGAAAAGTCGCGCGAGGTTACGTGTAACCCCCCGGCGTTTCGCAGCGAATACTCCGTGTCACCACAGCAAGAAGGATCTGTCCATGTCCCTTTTCCGCAAGCTTTCCCTCGCCCTGGTGCTTGGCCTGATCGCCGCCACGCCGCTGATGGCGCAGCCCATCCAGCCATTCACCACCGCCGCGTTGAAGGCAGCGCAAGCCGCGGGCAAATCCGTCCTGGTGGATGCCTATGCAAGCTGGTGCCCCACCTGCCGCAAACAGGCGCCCACCATCGATGCGCTCGCCAAGGATCCTGCCTTCGACAAGCTGGTCATCCTGCGCCTGGATTACGACAAGCAGACCGAGGAAAAGCGTGCGCTGGGCATTGTCCAGCAGAGTACCTTGATCGCCTTCCATGGTGACAAGGAAACGGACCGGCAGGTGGGCATTACGAATCCAGACCAGATCAAGAAACTCGCCCAATCGGCGTTGCAGTAAATACCTTTAGCACTGCCTTTTTTTGAAGCAAGCCATCGGCTCGCATGGGCCGATGGCTTTATGCTGTGTCGCTTACGGCAGAGGGCGAATCATGATCAAACGATGCTGCGTCATGACTGCGTTGATGCTCGTGTTCTCCGACTGCACCTCTGCGCCTTCCGATCACGCCCACGCATGGGTGACCTACACATGCAGTGATGGGCAGGCCGTACAAGCCAGCTATCCGGACAGCAACACCGCCATCATCAAGCTTAAGGGCGAAACGCATACCTTGCACGTTGCTCTTTCCGGCAGCGGCGCCCGCTATGCCGGCGAAGGCTGGCAATGGTGGACCAAGGGGATGCACGACGGCATGTTGGCGCCACTGGCCTCCGGCGAAAGTATTGCCAGTGCGCCCGGCACCGCCTGCCACGCGGAGTGACTTTACACGTTCCTAACGGGCGACAGCACCACTCACAAAAACATCACACCTCGCCATCGTAGTGACGCATGGCAATCATCCTTCCGTCATCCGCGTGCGCGATGCTTTCACCATCGGATTGGGAGAATATCCCGATGGTTTCGCAGTATGTTTTTCCTTCCAGCCGTGGCTTGTTTCGTATCGTCAAGCATGGCCACCGCTGGCGTTCGTTGGTCGAGGCAAAAGAAGTGGCCCGGCATGATTCCGCCGAGGCGGCGCTGGATGCGTTGCTCGAAGCTTGGCCGCAGGCGCGCCTGCCGCAAACGCTCAGTCAATGGCGCTATGTCGCCGAGGCGGCCTATCTACCGCACGCGCGCCTGGCGCGCGCCACCAATGGCATCCGGGTCAGTGGCATGGATCCCTCGCAGCCGCGCGTGCGCCGTGCGCGTCGCGTGTGGAACCGGCCCAGTCGTGACGTGACTGATCATGGATGATCGGTCACGGCCTTCACCCGCCCCTTCTGAGCCGTCATTCCCGCGAAAGCGCACCGCAGTCCGGGGAAATTTTTCGCCGTTCTTGCGGGAAAGCTAAAACGACGTCATTCCAGCGAAAGCTGGAATCCAGCGACTTGAAAATCTGCAAAGGCACTGGATTCCAGCTTTCGCTGGAATGACGAGCTGATGGCACTGAATTTCCATGGGAAATTTTCGATGCCGGGTGCTATGCCCGCGCATTTCTGAAGAACTTCATTTCCCCCCGGACAGCAATGCGCGAAAGCGGGAATCTATTTTGCTCTGGGGGGCAAAGACGAAGATGGATTCGCGCTTTCGCGGGAATGACCGCCTACGAAAATAAGCATCGCGCATAACGCTCATTCCTTGGCGTTGATCACTTCCAGAAAATCGCGCCCGTAGCGCTTGAGCTTCGCCTCACCCACGCCGCTGATCGAAGCAAGTTCGTCTTCGTTCTCCGGCATCGCACGCAACATTGCCAACAGCGTGGCATCGTGAAAGATCACATACGCCGGCACACCATGCTGCTTGGCCAGGCGCGAGCGCAGGCCGCGCAACGCGTCCCACATCGGCTGCTCGTAGGCTTCTATGCCCAGGCTCGCGCCGGTCACCAACTGGCTGTCACGACGGCGTGATGCGCGCCGCGCGGGGCGCGTTTCCTCGCGCATATGAATCGATTGGTTGCCGACCAGCACGTCGCGACTTGCCGCCGTAAGACGCAGGGTTCCAAAACCTTCCGCATCCGCCACCAACAAGCGGGCGGCGAGCAATTGGCGAAACACCGAACGCCATTGCTTTTCATCCATATCGGCACCGATGCCGAACGTGCTGAGGCGATCATGGCCCAGCTGGCTCATACGTTCGCTGTCGATACCGCGCAGAATGTCGATCACGTGTCCCGCGCCAAAGCGCTGACCGCTGCGATATACCGCCGACAGCGCTTTCTGCGCAGGCACCGTGGCGTCCCATGTCTTGGGCGGATTAAGGCAGTTGTCGCAATTGCCGCAGGGACCCTCGAATGTTTCGCCGAACGCCGCCAGCAGCAATTGGCGGCGGCAGGGCGTGGCTTCGGCATAGCAAAGCAAGGAATCCAGTTTGGAGCGCTCGATGCGCTTGCGCTCATCACCCGATTCGGACTGCGCGATCATCTGGCTCATCGTGACGACGTCGGAGAGGCCATAGATCATCCACGCCTCCGCCGGCAGGCCATCACGCCCGCCGCGGCCGGTTTCCTGGTAATAGCCTTCCATGCTGCGCGGCAAATCCAGGTGCGCGACAAAACGCACGTCCGGTTTGTCGATGCCCATGCCGAACGCCACCGTGGCTACCATCACAATGCCGTCTTCGCGCAAAAAGCGCTGCTGGTTCGCCATGCGCGTCGCTGCATCGAGGCCGGCGTGGTAGGGCAACGCTTCGATACCCGCCTCGCTGAGCCACTCAGCGGTGTCATCCACCTTGCGGCGGCTCAAGCAGTAGACGATACCGGCGTCGCCGCGATGGCCATCCAGAAAACCCATCAGCTGGCTGCGCGGATTGTGGCGTTGCGTGACGGTGTAGCGGATGTTCGGCCGATCGAAGCTGGAAACGAACTGCCGCGCATCCTGCAGCGCCAGGCGCTCGACGATTTCCTCGCGCGTGCGCGGATCGGCGGTGGCGGTAAGCGCAACGCGCGGCACCTGCGGATAGCGCTGGTGCAGGAGGGTCAGCTCGCGGTATTCCGGCCGGAAATCGTGCCCCCATTGCGA
This sequence comes from Dyella sp., assembly GCF_036746095.1. Taxonomy (NCBI): domain Bacteria; kingdom Pseudomonadati; phylum Pseudomonadota; class Gammaproteobacteria; order Lysobacterales; family Rhodanobacteraceae; genus Dyella; species Dyella sp. The sequence goes on along the minus strand of NZ_DAIOEU010000043.1, from coordinate 5,447 downwards.
AACGCAATGCGCCTCGTCGATGGCGAACAGCGCCACTTCCGTACGATCGAGCAGTTCGAGGAAACGCGGCGTAAGCAGGCGTTCCGGTGCTACGTACAGTAAATCCAGTTCGCTGGCCGACAGCTTGCGCTCCACCTCGCGTTGCTCAAACGCATCCAGGCTGGAATTGAGATAGGCCGCCGACACGCCTGCTTCGCGCAGCGCATCCACCTGGTCGTGCATCAGCGCGATCAGCGGCGACACCACGATACCGGTACCTTGCCGCAATAGCGCGGGAATCTGATAGCACAGCGATTTCCCACCACCCGTAGGCATCAGCACCAGCGCATCGCCACCTTCGGCAACGTGCTCGACGATGGCCTGCTGGTGACCGCGAAAGTGTGCGTAACCGAAGACGCTTTGGAGAATTTCTAGGGGCGTGGCGGGCATGCTTTTGTTTTCTCCCTTTCCTAGGTGGGGGAAAGGGTCGGGGTAATGGGCTAGCGACAAGCTTATTTCGTTCGGGCCAAGCCTTCGAGCAATGATCCGCGTCAGTGGTGACCGTCCCGGGCAGTCCGTCGGAGCGAAAGGGATCAGGGCAAACCCCACAATTGCCGATCCACGTCCGCGTCCAGCCCGAAGCGCGACAGCGCCACGCGGCCATTCGTCACCTCCACGCCTTCCGCGCGCAGCAAGCGGCATTGCTCGCGAAAGCCGCGGCTGCCGGGCGGCATGGCGATCTGCCCACTGGAACGCAGCACGCGAAACCACGGCAGCGTCATGCCATCGGGCACTTCACCCAGCAGGCGCCCCACCAATCGGGCGCGCCCCGGCAGGCCGGCGCGCGCGGCGATGGCGCCATAGCTGGCGACGCGCCCGGGAGGAATGGCGGCAATGGCTTCGAAGACTTTCAAGTATTCCGGCTTCATAACAGTGCGCACTTTACGCAGATTTGATCCGCTTACCCGCAAGTCGTGGCAGAGTAGCAGCGAACCATCTCCCGTCAGGATCACCGCATGCATCACTTCGAAGCCGTGCGTTCGCTGATCAGCAGCCTGCATACCTTGCAGCGCAACGATCCGTACGTGATCAGCTTCGACCTGAGCCTGCCGGAGGGCCGCCATCAAGGCATCTACCTGGCCGAACTGGAAGACGAGGGCGGCCGCCGCTACCTGCGCATCTCCACCCCGATCGGTCCGCTGTCGGGTGCCGATCCCAAGCGTTGCCTGCGTTTCAATTGGCAACAGCGCGTAGGCTTTCTGGCGGTGGCGGACCTGGGCGGCTCGCCTTACCTGCACCTATGCGAGAACCGTCCGTACGAGCTGGTGAACGGGAAGGAGCTGATGCGCTTGATCAGCGAGCTGGGTGCGTTGGGAGATCAGCTGGAGCAGCTGATCGTGGAAAGCGGCGACAGCTTCTGATCGTAAGATTGGGACGAAATCCCCCACGATGCCGGCTCAGAGAAACTGCCGCGACACGTAGATAAGCCCATACGCGATCAGCGCGGTCACCGGCAGGGTAAGTATCCACGCCCATACCATGCGCTCCACTATCGACCAGCGGATGGCATTGAAGCGCTTGGCCGAACCCACGCCCATGATCGACGACGACACCACATGCGTGGTCGACACCGGCAGGCCGAACGCCGAGGCGCTCAAAATCACCAGCGCCGAACTGCCCTCGGCGGCAAAACCGTTGATGGGATGCAACTTCACCATCTTGTGGCCAAGCGTCTTGATGATGCGCCAGCCACCGCCGGCGGTACCGCCGGCCATGGTGAGCGCACACAGCGCCGCCACCCAATGCGGCACGGCAAAGCCGCCGGCGGTGGATTCATGGATACGCAGAAACGACAGCCACCCGGGCAGATGATCGAACCGCCCTGCCGCGGTAGCGCTGGCCAGGGCGAGGGCGATGATGCCCATGCTCTTCTGCGCGTCGTTCATGCCGTGCGCCAGGCCCATCGCGCTGGCCGACAGGATCTGCGCTTTGCCGAACAAGCTGTTGACGAACGGCGTGCGACCCAGATGGCGCAAGAACCCCTTGCGCGACGCGAACCATGCCAGCAGCGCGTACAGGCCGCCCATCAGTGCGAAACCCAGCAGGAAGCCCATCACCGGCGACACCACCATCGGCATCACCACCTTGGGCAGTACACCCTTGCCCTCCCACCAATGGGCGCCACCCTGTGCCCATATCACCGCCTGGAAATTACCGCCGGCCTCGGCGATCGCCGCACCGACTAGCGCACCGACCAGCGCATGGCTGGAGCTGGACGGCAGGCCCAGCCACCAGGTGATCAGGTTCCACACAATGGCCGCCAGCAGTGCGCAGATCAGCAGTTCCGAGCCCGCGTGCACCACCCCGGTATTGACGATGCCGGCCGCAATGGTGGCCGCCACCGCGGTGCCCCACATGGCACCAAGCATGTTGGTGATGGCGGCCAGCAGCACAGCCTGGCCCGGCGACAGCACCTTGGTCGCCACGACCGTGGCGATCGAATTGGCGGTGTCGTGAAAGCCATTGATGTAAGTGAAGATGAGCGCGACCAGCACGACCGCGATGACCAGGCCCAGACTCATGCGCACACTCCCGTCAGTGCGCGCCACGCATGAGATGAAACGTGCAAGGCGTGCTCCTCAGGAGTTTTTCAACACGATGGAATAGACGGTGTTGCCGACGTCGCGGCAGCGGTCGATGGCCTTCTCGATCAGCTCGAACAGATCCTTGGCCAGCATCGCGCGCATCGCGTCGTCGCTTTCCAGGTAAAGCGTGCGGTACGGCGCCAGCAGCATGCGGTCGCCCTCCGATTCCAGCGTCTGCATGCGGTCCTGCAGCTTCTTGACCGGGTCGATGCGCAGGCCGCGGCGCAGTTCGCCGATCATCTCCACCACCACGTCGGTAGAACGCGTCAATACCAAGGTGCGCTGGCTGAAATCCACGCCTCGCAGGCGGCTGGTGACGATGACGTAACGTTCGGCGAACTTCTCCACGCTTTTGGGGATTTTGTACAGCGCGCTATTGAGCGCCTCGATATCTTCGCGATCCAGCGCGGTGACGAAGGTATTCACCAGCTCTTCGCTGATCTGCGTGGCCAGCGCCTTCTCCCGCTTGCGGGCGGCGGCAAAGGCGGCCATGACCGGCGAGTGGTCGGCCAGGGACACCAGCTCATGCAGGGCCTTGGCGCTTTCGCGGGCCGCCTCGGCGCTCTGTTCCAGCAGCCCGTAGAACTTGTCGCCTTTACCGAAAATCGTCTGGAGTGAAAACATGCGGGAGTCTGCGCAGGAAAGGGCAATTATTTCGCGAATGTTACAGGAGCCCCCTGCCGCACCGCATCACCCGGGCTATCCCCTTGCTTCGAACTGAAGGGTTTCAATCGCCTCAGCTCCAGTACTCGTCATTCCGGCGAAGGCCCACCAGTGTCCGGCTCGGGTTTTGCAAAGCCAGCAAGATGTGGATATGACGCAATTTAGTGCTCTTCTATCGAGGGCAAGACTCAAAAATCGCCGTATCCCTTAGGGCCGTCCTTCCCGCGAAAGCGGGAATCCATTTTCAGGGATGCACCAGAGCAAAATGGATTCCCGCTTTCGCGGGAATGACGGCCGTATGGGTTGCCGCAGACATACATGGGACCACGCCAATTCCTTGCCGGACAGCAGTGGGCGAAGGCCGGATCCAGTGAAGTACGCCGTGCGAAGCACACAAAATCCTCATGTCGTGTGCTGCGCACTGCATTCCTGACTGGATTCCTCGCCCCTCATAGCCGAGCACATCCATGTGCCCTCCCCGCGTGCCGGCCTTCGCCGGAATGAGGAACGAAGATTTCTGGTCAGTGAAATCCCCTAAGGGAGCTATCCCGGGAGCGGCCCGGGTGCCTTACACTGGATGGCATGCCCGTACCTGATGCCCTGTCGCGATGCTGACCACAATCGCGCTCGTCCTTCTCCTCGCCCTTTGCAACGGTTTTTTCGCGCTGTCGGAAATGGCGCTGGTTGCCTCGCGCAAAAGCCGGCTCAAGCAGATGGCCCGCACCAGCCGCCGCGCCCAGGTCGCCCTGCGGCATGCCGAAGCACCGGAGCATTTTCTTTCCACCGTGCAGGTAGGCATCACCCTGGTGATGCTGATCACCGGTTCGGTCGCCGGCGATGCCATCGGCGCGCAGATCAGCGACATGCTGCATGACGGCAGCATCGCCTGGCTGGCACCTTACACGCGGATCATCGGCGTGGTGCTGGGCTTCATCGTGATCTCCTTCATCCAGATCGTGGTCGGCGAACTGGTACCCAAGCGCCTGGCTCTCTCCGCACCGGAAAAGGTATCGAGCATCGTCGGCATGCCGATGCTGGTGCTGTCGCGCGCCACGGCGCCGTTTGTATGGTTGCTCAATCGTTCGAGCGGCCTGCTGCTGCAACTGCTGCGTGTGAAGAAACACGGCGACAACGCCGCCACCGAAGAAGAGATCCGCTTGCTGGTGGCCGAAAGCACCGAACAGGGCGTGCTCGACGTCGACGAGCAGGCCATGGTCAATCGCGTGCTGCGCCTGGGCGATCGCACGGTGGACAGCGTGATGACGCCGCGCATGCGCATCGCCTGGCTCGATATCAACGCGCCGCTGGAAGAGAACCTGGAAGTGTTGCGGGAAACATCCTTCTCGCGCTATCCGGTCTATCGCGGCGATGAAAGCGACATCGTCGGCGTGATGGAAGTAAAGAGCCTGCTCGGCGGACTCGCCAAGGGCAAGCTGGACTTGTTCCGCACACTCGCCAAGCCGCTCTATGTGCCCGGCACGGCGCGTGCGCTCGATCTGCTGGAAGAATTCCGCGACGCAGAAACGCCAATGGCGCTGGTGGTGGACGAATACGGCGACATTGACGGTGTGGTCACTCTCAACGACCTGCTCGCCGCGGTCGTCGGCGCCAGCCAGCTCGGCCATGGCAGCGGTGAAGAACACTCGCCGATCGTGCAGCGTGCAGACGGCAGCTGGCTGATCGATGGCGCGCTTTCCACCGACGATCTGCGCGAACTGCTGCACCTGGATCATCTGCCCGGCGAAGACGAACACGACTTCCGCACCGTTGCCGGCATGGTGATGGCGGCGCTGGGCCATATTCCGCAGGTGGGCGAAGTGTTCGCGTGGCGCGGCATTCGCTTTGAAGTGGTGGACCTGGACGGCGCGCGTATCGACAAATTGCTGGTGACGCCGGCGCCGCAGATTCAGCTGGCGGATGACGAGCAGTGACATGCCTTACCCCCTCTCTCCTTTGGGGAGAGGGTTGGGCTGAGGGGCGAATCTGGCGAAGTACTTCATTTCGCCAATGCGCCCATGGCCGTCATTCCCGCGAAAGCGGGAATCCATTTTCAACGTTGCATCAGAGCAAAACGTTGCATCAGAGCAAGATGGATTCCCGCTTTCGCCCACTGCTGTCCGGGGAAAATAATTCGGCCCTGGCGGGAGGCGTTGCAAGGCC
>NZ_DAIOEU010000042.1:0-41442 GCF_036746095.1 Dyella sp. | reverse complement strand
TGGCCCATGTGCAGGGTGCCGGTGACGTTCGGCGGCGGCAGCAGGATGCAGTACGGCTCGCCGTGGCCGGTTGGGTGGAACACACCGCTCTGTTCCCAGCGGGCATACCACTTCGACTCGATCGGACGGGGCTCGAAACTCTTTTCCATCGGGGACTCGCATTGGCGCGCCGGCTCACAAGCACGCGTGGATAGGCATAGAAGCCGGCATTGTAAGGGGCACGTGGGGGTGCGCCAAAGACGTCCCAGCCCGAGAGCCGACCGAGGTTCGCAGGCTGGGAAGGAATCCCAGCCTGCGAAGCTGGCGAGAGATGACATGTAGCGATGCCGCAAGCAGCCTGGGTTTGTCATGCCCATCCACATAGGCGTGCGAGAATGCCGCGATGAACCTGCTCGCCATCGAAACCGCCACTGAATCCTGCTCCGTCGCCCTGGTGCACGGTCAAACCATTGTCGCTCGCAGCGAACTGGCGCCACGCCGCCACGCCGAACGCGTGCTGCCGATGGCCGATGAGCTGCTGGCGGAAGCGGGCATCGGCAAGCATGCATTGGACGCCATTGCGGTGGGGCGCGGGCCTGGCGCATTCACCGGCGTGCGCTTGGCGGTGTCCTTGGCGCAAGGCATGGCGATGGCGCTGGACCGGCCGGTGATTCCGGTTTCTTCGCTGGCAGCGTTGGCGTTGGAAGCGCCGGAGGACGATGCCGCGATCTTGGCCGTCATCGATGCGCGCATGGGCGAGATCTATGCTGCTTGCTATAAGCGTGACGATGAAGGCGGCTTGCTCGCCTTGGACGAAGAGCGGGTCTCGACCGCTCAATCACTCGTACTGCCGCAAGCCCATGCATGGAACGTGGCCGGCTCCGGTTGGGCGACGTATCACGCGGCCTTGCTCGCCCGTCTAGGGGCAGAACCCCGTTCGGCCGATGGCAGCTGCTATCCGCAGGCGCGCCATGTCGCCACGCTGGCGGTGCGTGAATTCGAAGCGGGTCGTGCGGTGGCGCCCGAGCAGGCATTGCCGGTGTATTTGCGCGACAAGGTGGCGCTGACGCTGGCGGAGCAAGGGCGCTGACAGACGCCTCGACAGACGGCCAATCTGCCTTCGCCGACGGCCCTGTGGCTTGCGAACAGACAGGGCTGGTGACGACGGCGATACCTAATCAGTGTTGCCTTAAAGCTGCCCAATCACCAGCTGCACCAGCAAGCTGCTCACCGACACTGCGGCCCACACACCCAGTCCCAGCAGAATCGGCCGCACACCCGTCGACGCCATCTTGCGAAGATCCGCCGACAAACCGATCGCGGTAAGCGCGACGATGATCATGAACTCCGCTGCCAGATGGATCGCCGGCTGGACGTCGCCCGGCACAAAACCCGCAGTGCGCACGGCGGAAGCCACCAGAAACCACAGGATGAACCAAGGAAAGATGCGGCTCAGTTTGAAGTCGCTGACCACGCCGGCATGCTTCGCCGCGCGCTTCTCGCGCATCGCCACCACGATGGCGAGTATCAGGCAGATCGGGATGATCAGCGTGGCGCGCGTCAGCTTCACGATCGTCGCGTAATCGCCGGCGGCGGTGCTGTAGCTATAACCGGCGGCGACGACCGACGAAGTGTCGTTGATCGCCGTACCCGCCCACAGCCCGAAACCCAGGTCGGACAGATGCAGCGCGTGGCCCAGCAGCGGGAACAACAGCACGGCCACGATGTTGAACAGGAAAATGGTGGAGATTGCGAACGCCGTATCGTGATCGTCCGGCTTGATGATCGGCGTGACTGCCGCAATCGCCGAACCGCCGCAGATCGCCGTACCCACGCCGATCAGTATTTTTAGCTTGTCATGCACTTTCAGCACGCGGCCAAGCAGCCATGCCGACGCGAACGCCACGCTCATCGTCACCACGGTCACCGATAGCGATTCCAGCCCGGTCTTGGCGACCTGCGTAAGGCTCAGTCCAAAACCCAGCGCGATAATCGACCACTGCAGAATCTGCTTGCTGGCGAACTGGATGCCGGGATTGAAGCGCTCGCCCGGCGAGAGCAGGTTACGCACCGCAATGCCAATCACGATGCCGAACACCGGGCCGCCAATCAGCGGCAGCTGGTGCCCCAGCCACCACGCGGCCAGGGCGATGGCCATGGCCAGCAACAGGCCGGAGGCGCGAAGCTGCAGGGTAGGGGCGGCGGGGAGGGAAATGGCGTTCATGACGGCCGGTTCGATGGGGACGGCGTTATTGTCCGATTCGTCATGTATTAGGAAAATTTGAAATATCTAATCGAATCTATAAAATCGGCTGATGCCTATTCCATGCAGACTTAATCGTAATTTTTGTTCGTTGTCCCCGCGAATGGCGGCATCCGGCAACTTTCGGGCGACCCAAAGTCGCTGGATCCCAGCTTTCGCTGGGATGACGGCGGAGGAGGGCTGATGCTCAACGTCAGCCTCCGTCAGCTCGATGTATTCGTGCAGATCGCCCTGCACGGCAGCGTGCGCGCCGCCGCCGAGCGGCTGCACCTCACCCAGCCGGCCGCCAGCATGGCGCTGGCGGAAATGGAGCGTCAGCTCGACGCTCCCGTGTTCGACCGGGAGCGCGGGCGGCTGCGCCTCAACGCGCGCGGGCGCGAACTGCTGCCGCTGGCGCAGGAGCTGTTGGAGCGCCACGCCGAATTCGGGCGCCGTGCGACTGGCAAGACCGAATCGCTGGCTGGCGAACTGCGCATTGGCGCCAGCAACACGGTCGGCAATTACCGCGTGGGTGAACTGCTGGGTGACTTTGTACGCGCGCATCATCACGTGGCGATCCGCCTGCGCGTCGCCAATACCGACGACATCGCTGCTGCCGTGCTCGATCACAGCCTGGACGTCGGCTGCGTGGAAGGCCCGGTCACTCACCCGTTGTTGGAAGCGCGCCCCTGGCGCGATGACATGCTGCTGGTGTGCGCGCCGCCCGACCATCCGCTGGCCAGGAAACGTGCATTGAAATCCGAACATTTCGCCGGTGCGCGCTGGGTGCTGCGCGAACCGGGGTCCGCCACGCGCGTCACCACCGAGCGCGCACTGGCGCAACTGCCGCCCGGCGAAACCGTGATGGAACTGGATCAGATCGAAGCGATCAAGCAGGCCGTCGCGGCAGGGCTTGGCATTGCCTGCCTGCCGCAGGTGGCGGTGACCGATGCGCTGGCGACGGGGCGGCTGGTGGCGTTGAAAACGCCGTTCCTCGATTTGCGCAGGAAGCTGTCCATTCTTTTGCATCGGGAAAAATATCGTGGTGCAGCGCTGGAGGCGTTCCTGCATTCGGTGACATAGAAGAAATGCCAAACGCGCCGGACGTGGCGGTCGCGGGCATGATGGCCCGTCTCGAAGCCGAATTTTGGTGCTGAGGTATGCCACGTTTTCGCTCGTCATTCCGGCGAAGGCCGAGGCGCTTTAACAGCGAAGCTGGTCAATCCTGTCTAAGTACGCCGTGCGCCGTGCGCAGCACGCAAATCTTTATGTGGCTTCGCTCGGCCGTGTGGCATCGTCGATGGAACACGGCCCATCACGCGAAGACATGGGAGCCACGCCCCGCTTTCCCTGCATCGCCAGCGCTTCCCCCAGCTCCGCGCCATTGCCGAATTTGGCTCCTGCTATTTCCGGAGCAAACACGGCTACCGTGTCGACGAACACCTCGCCCGCGATCCCGCCCCACTTCTTGCGCTTTCCGCGCGGATGTCGGCATTCGATCTGATCTCCTGCTTGGCATCTTGAAGGTCGTTTTTTCTTGATTCGCGAGTCAGTTCGCCGAACGGATCGTGGGCGATGTCGAATTGGGTTCCGCGAAGCAGCCGATCGTATTAGGTCGGGGTGCCTTGGGGCTTTTCCAAGGTTTGAATCGTTGATTCGCATGGAACGTTCCGAGGTGGCGCATGGCCGTTGTTGGCGCTGCCGCGGAACACGAGTAGGGCTGCAAAGGCAGGAAGGGTTATCGTTTTATGGATAGCGAAGAAAACCGCACCCAAGTGGTGCCGGTTCTTTGCATCACCCCGCGGACAATCCCGTCTACAGCGGGGTGATGGCCTGATGATCGGGGCAGACAATGGATGCGAGCAACGCCTCTGCTTCTTCATGCGTGCGTGCACGAATCAGCCGCGGTGCAAAGCTGCGCAGTGTGGCGTGATCGAGCGTGGCCAGGCGATCGCGTACGACGAGGATGCGGCTGGGGTGCATGCTGAATTCGCACAGGCCAAGCGCGAGCAGCAGGGAAGTAAAGTTTTCGTCGCCGCCAATTTCGCCGCAGAGACTGACGGGTTTGCCGGCACGGCGGCCGGCGGAGATGACGTGCGACAGCAGGCGCAGCAGCGCCGGCTGCAAGGGATTGTAGATGTTGTCCAGCGCATCGTTGCCGCGATCGGCGGCGAGCACGTATTGGGCCAGGTCATTGGTGCCGATGGCGAGGAAATCGGAGTGTTCGAGCAGGGCGCGCACATTGATGGCCGCGGCGGGCACTTCGATCATCGCGCCGAGCGGGAGTTTTTCCGGCAGATCGATGTTTTCGCGCTTGAGTTCCTGCCGTGCGAGCTTGAACAGCGTGCGCACCGCGATAAGTTCATCCGGCTGTGTGACCATCGGTACCAGCACGCGCACCGGCCCGTAGCAGGCGGCGCGAAGGATCGCACGGATTTGCGTGGTGAATACGGCAGGGTGGCGCAATGACAAGCGCACGCCGCGAACACCAAGTGCAGGATTTTCCTCGCCGCGAATCACCAGGCCGGCAGCATCGGCTTTGTCGGCACCGAGGTCGAGCGTGCGGATGGTTACCGGCGCGCCGCCCATGCCCAGCACCACATCGCGGTAGGCATTGAACTGCTCGTCCTCCGAAGGCAAGCCTTTGTGGCGCAGGAACAGGAATTCCGTGCGATACAGGCCCACGCCATCGGCGCCGCGTGCGCGGGCGAGGGCGACGTCGCTGGCGGATTCGGCATTAGCCAGCAGACGTACGCTGATGCCGTCGCGTGTTTGGGTTGGCGCGTTAGCCAAGCTCGCAAGGCGGCGCCCTTCCGCGGCGGCTTCGCGCTGCCAGGAACGGTAGTGCGCCAGATCCTGCGCGGTGGGATGCAGCACGGCTTCGCCGCGCTCGGTGTCGAGCAGGATCAGGTCGTCGTCGTGGATGGTGGCAAGCGCATCGCGCGTGCCCACCAGCATCGGCAGATTGAGGCTGCGCGCAAGAATCGCACTGTGCGAGTACGGGCTGCCGGAGCTGGTGATCACGCCCAGCAGGCCGTTGCCGGCGAGGTGCGCCATATCGGCCGGCGCTATGGTGTCGGCCACGAGAATTTCGCCGACACGCGCGGCGAGCTTGCGTTCTTCGACGCTGGTCTGGCGTTGCAGCGCGGAGATCACGCGGCCGATCACCTGGTCCACGTCTTCCATGCGGCTGCGCAGATAGGGATCGTCCATGGCGGCGAACACGCCGGCCAGGCGGTCGCGCTGTTTCTTCAGTGCGGCACCGGCGCGGTAGCGGCCGATGGTGATCATTTCATCCAGGCCGCGCAGCAGCTCGGCGTCGTCCAGCAACAGGCTGTGCGCGTCGATGAATTCGTTCACCTCGCGCGCCAGCGCGCCGTGCAACTTGCCGCGCAGCTCGTGCAGTTCCTGCCGCGCGGTATCCAGTGCGGCGTGCAGGCGTTCCAGCTCGGAGGGGATTTCTTCTTCCGTGAGCGGGCGCGTGTCGACCAGATACCGGCTGGGCTGCACGAGACGTGCGCGGCCGAGGGTCATGCCACGCGAAGCCATGGTGCCGGCGAGGATTTGCCTCATGGGCGCCTCCCGGTGGCGGCCAGAGCAGGAAGCACGGAAGGAGGAACGTCAGCGCCACGCAAGCGTGCAGCACGCTGCGCCCGCGATGTGGTTCGTTCCTTGTTTCCCGTGCCTTGCCTCATTCACGCCCCTTCGTCGAATTTGCGCTCGAACAGTTCGATCACCGCACTGAGTGCCGCGGATTCATCCGGGCCATCGGCACGGACGGTAAGCGCTGTGCCGATGCCCGCAGCCAGCATCATCACGCCCATGATGCTTTGCGCATTCACTTCGCGTCCCTTGCTGACCAGCCACACAGTGGATTTGAAACTTTGCACCAGTTGCACCAGCTTGGCCGATGCGCGGGCGTGCAAGCCCAGTTTGTTGGAGACGACGATTTCTTTTTCAAGCATGGTCGATGAAGATCCCTCCGCGACCGCCGCTGGCCGCGATTTCCGCAAGTTCATCCAGCGGCTTGTCGGCGTAGTTGAGTACGCGCAGCAGCATGGGCAGGTTCAATCCCGAAACACAGCGCAGCCTTACGCCTACCGCACTCAGCGACAACCCGATGTTGCAGGGTGTCGCGCCATACAGATCGGCCAGCACCAGCACACCTTCGCCTTGGTCCAGTTCGCGCGCATGCTTGGCGGTAAGCGTGCGCATGACATCCGGATCGGCTCGTGCAGGCACTTCCACGGTGGCCACCCGCAGCGGCAGTTTCGGCAATACGTGACGTGCTGCCTTGACCAGCGCCTGGCCGACCGACTCGTGGGTCATCAGAAGCACGCCGACAGTCATGATGCCGTGGCTTCGTTAGGGTTTGTGAAAGACAGCATAAACATCACTCAAGTTCGCGATGGAAAGTGAGAACCCCTTCGCGCATGGTGCGATAGTGCGCGGCGAGTTTCTCGACCAGGTAAACCGAACGGTGGCGGCCGCCGGTGCAGCCGATGGAAATGGTGACGTAGCTGCGGTCGTCCGCTTCGAAGCGGGGCAGCCACGCATCCAGCCAGCGCGTGGTGTCGTGGACGTATTCGCCGACGACCGGCTGGTGTTCAAGGAATTCGCGCACCGCGGCGTCCTTGCCCGACAGCGGGCGCAACGTGGGTTCCCAGTGCGGATTGGGCAGGCAGCGCGCGTCGAATACGAAATCCGAATCCAGCGGCAGGCCACGGCGGAATGCAAAGGATTGGAACATCAATGTAAGACCGGCCGTCGTCTGCGCGTAGCCGGTGGCAATCAACCGACGCAGCTGGTGCACGTTCAAATTGCTGGAGTCGATCACGCGCTCGGCGATCGCCATCAAGGGACGTAGCAGCCGGCGTTCTTCGGCAATGGCGTCGGCGAGCGACACGCCACGCAGCGCCAGCGGATGCCGGCGGCGTGTTTCCGAATAACGCTTGATCAGTACTTCGTCGTTGCAATCGATAAAGATCAGGTGCACCTGCACGGTGGCGGCCAACCGGGACAGCACCTGCGGCATATGTTGGAAATCTTCGTCTCGATTGCGCACGTCCACGCCGACGGCAATGCGGCGGCGATGGCTGTCGCCGCGCGTGGCCGCTTCCACCAGCTGCGGCAGCAACGCGCTGGGCAGGTTGTCGACGCAGTAGAACTCCAGGTCTTCCAACGCGCGCAAGGCGACCGTCTTGCCGCCGCCGGACATGCCGGTGAGCACCACCAGGTGGATGGCGGTCGGATCGTCGTTGGAAATCAATCCTTCGTATTGAGTCATGGATTCACCAAGGCGGAAGCCGTCGCATCTGGTGGGCCTGGCGGTCCATGAAACTTTGCGCCGGATCGATGCCCTTGCTCTTCAACATATGGCTGCGCACCGCCGCTTCCACCAGTACCGCCAGGTTGCGGCCGGGAGCGACGGGCAGGGTGATCATCGGCACCTGCACGTCGAAGATTTCACGATGGCCCACGTCGCCGGTAAGGCGGGTGAGCGCATCGACGTTCTCACCGTCGCGCAGGGGCTTGAGATGGATGACCAGGCGCAGGTATTTGGATGGCTTCACCGATGTGTGGCCGAACATCTCGCGCACGTTGAGCACGCCCAGTCCGCGCACTTCGAGCAGATCCTGCAGGAGTTCGGGACAGGCGCCATCGATCACGTCGGGTGCGATCAGCGTGAATTCGGGCGCATCGTCGGCCACCAGGCGATGGCCGCGGCTGATCAGTTCCAGCGCCAGCTCGCTCTTGCCGGAACCGGCGTCACCGGTGATCAGCACGCCGATGGAGAACACTTCCAGCAGCACGCCGTGCAGGGTCAGGCGCGGCGCCATGGTGCGTGCCAGGTGGTACTGCATCCAGGTCAGCAGTTCGTGGCCGCGCTTGGCGCTGAGCCACAAGGGCGTGTCCGTTTCCTCCGCCACTTCGCGCAGGTCGGCCGGAATGCCCTGGTCCTTGGTGACGATGAAGGCCACCGGTTGCGTGCCCGCGGCTTTGTGCACCACCTCCCAGCGCTGGCGCGAATCCAGGCTGTCCAGATAGCTCAGCTCTTCGGTGCCCACGATCTGGATCTTGTTGGGATAGATCACATTGAGATAACCCACCAGCGACGGGCGGCGGGCGGGCGTGGAGCCGTATTCGAGCACGCGCGTTTCGCCGCGCATGCCCGCCACCCAGCGCAGCGCCATGCGCTCGTGGATGTCATCGAAGAGTTGTCGTGCGGTAAGCCGTTCCAAGGAGGTTCCCTTTGTGCCGCGGAGCTGCCTAGATGGGGGCGGCGGCGGGGAACATTGTGCCAGTTCGGGGGTGGGAAGGGCTGCTTTTGCTTCGTTTCTGTGAGTAGGGGAGGGGTGACATGACGGTCACCTTACACCCCTGTGGGTGTCATTCCTGCGAAAGCGGGCATCCATCTTGCCCTGGCGCATCGCGTTGAAAACTGATTCCCGCTTTCGCGGAATGACGGCCGTGGGGATGACGTTCTTAGGTGGTTCGTGGAAGGTTGCCCTCACCCACGCCCCTCTCCCAAGGGGAAAGGGGCGTGGATGGCCGGCTCTATCTATCCGTATTGCCGCGCCTCGCGCACTTCATGGGGGTGCTTGTCGTGCAGTTTTTCCCGATAGCGGCGAAGCTGGTCAACGAGTTTGTCAAACAGCAGGTCAATGGAGGCGTACATGTCGTTTTCGGTGGCCGCGGCGTGCAGTGATTTGCCTGGAACCTTGAGCGTGCCTTCTGCGCAGTGCTGCAGCTTGTCAACCGAGAGCACCACATTCAGGCCAACGATGCGTTCGTCGAGTCGGTTCAATCGATCGAGCTTGGCTTCAGCGTGATTGCGCAAGGCCGGGGTGACTTCGATCTTTTGACCGCTGAGTTGGAATTGCATGGCTACGCCTCCTTCTTGGAACTGGCCGCCAGTGGCGGCGTTGATCGGCACGCGGATCGTGAAGCTGATCGTTGCACCGTGAAGCTAGACCTTAACTCCGCTTATGGATATGGGATTGTTCGGCCGTGCTGCAAGTTCCCTTGAATCTGATCGCAGCGAAGGAATGTCAGCTGTTGCGCTGTCGTTCGCTGGAGCTGGGAATGCGCAGGATTTCCCGGTATTTCGCGACCGTTCGTCGCGCTACCTGGATGCCTTTGTTGTGCAGCTCCTCGGCGAGCGCCTGATCGGAGAGCGGTTTGCGCGGATCTTCGTTGTCGACCAGCTTGCGCAGCATCGCCTGGATGGCGGTGGCGGACGCGCTGCCGCCGTCTTCGGTCGACACGCCGCTGGAGAAGAAATATTTCAGTTCGTACGTGCCGCGCGGCGTATGGATGTATTTGCGCGTGGTGACGCGAGAAATGGTCGATTCATGCATACCCACCTCCTCGGCCACTTCGCGTAGCACCAGCGGCTGCATCGCTTCCGGACCGTAGTCCAGGAAGGCGCTCTGCCTTCGCACGATCGCTTCGGCGACCTTCAGGAGTGTGTCGGCACGTGATTCCAGGCTTTTAATCAGCCAGCGCGCTTCCTGCAATTGCCCGCGCATCCAGCTGGCGTCTTCGCCGCGTGCCCGCGCAATCAGGCCGCAGTAGTGCTGGTTGAGGCTGAGCTTGGGCTGGCTGTCCGGATTCATCAGCACGCGCCAGCGTGTGCCTTCCTTGCGCGCGTAGACGTCGGGCGCCACATATTCCACCGGCGTGGTATCCATCGCCGCGCCGGGACGCGGGTCCAGGCTGCGGATAAGGATGGCGGCGCCGGTGGTGTCGTCTTCGGTGGCGTGCAGGCGGCGGGCCAGCTTGGCCATGTCGTTTCGGGCCAGCAATTCCAGCTCGTGTTCGACGATGCGCAGGGCGAGATCGCGGAACGGTGTGCTGGGATCGAACTGTTCCAGCTGCGCGCGCAGGCAGTCGGGAAGATCAATGCTGGCCACGCCGGCCGGATCGAAGTGCTGCAGCTGGCGGCGTACCGTCTCCACTTCCTCGGCGGTTGCTTTCAGGTGCGGAGGCAGCGCGGCGAGCACCGCATCGACGCCTTCGCCGAGGTAGCCGTCGGTATTGAGCGCGTCGATCAGCACGGTGGCGATCGCCTTCGCGCGCGGATCCATCGGCGTGAGATTTAGCTGCCACAGCAAGTGTTCCTGCAGCGATTCGGCCGCCGCATTCTGCGGCTCCATGCCTTCCTCGTCGCGGTTGCCGGAGCCATTGCCGCTACCGTTGCTGGAGGAGAAATCGATCGGCTCGTCCGAGCGGATTTCCGGTTCGGTCCACTCAGGCGCTTCGTCGTTGGCATCGCTGCCGCCGGATGCGGCATCACCGTTCATCGTGACCAGTGATTCGAACTCGTTGTCGTATTCGCCGTCGGCTTCGGTTTCGCCCTGTTCTTCGGTCGCGTCTTCGGCAAACTCAAGCAGAGGATTGCTTTCGGCGAGCTGGCGCAGTTCGGCCGCCAGCTCCAGTTGCGACAACTGCAACAGGCGGATGGCCTGTTGCAGTTGTGGCGTGAGAGCCAGCTGTTGATTGAGACGGAACTGAAGCCCTGGTTTCATGCCTGCCAAAAGGGTTTAGCTGGCTTCATCCTAACCCCTCGGCGGAACGCCGGCCATAGTTGACAGCCACCCTGGCATGCCGCCTTATACATGGATGTGAAGCGGCGCAAATTAAGCTTGTGCCTGTAAAAAAGTTGGAGTATCTACGGGGGATTGGATCAGGCGCAGCCTCAGCGTTGTTGAACATCAGGCGTGTGTTCAACGCGCGCTACTCCCTCCCCTTTGGGAGAGGGTTGAATTACAGGCGGAATTCGCGTCCCAGGTAGACTTCGCGCACGCGCTCGTCGGCCAGGATATGCGCCGGCGTGCCCCGAGAAAGTACCTCGCCCTCGTTCATGATGTAGGCGCGGTCGCAGATGCCCAATGTTTCGCGCACGTTATGGTCGGTAATTAGCACGCCGATGCCGCGTTCCTTCAGGTGCCGCACGATGCGCTGGATTTCACCGACCGAGATCGGGTCCACGCCGGCGAACGGTTCGTCCAGCAGCATGTAACGCGGTTGCGCGGCCAGGGCGCGCGCAATTTCCACGCGGCGGCGTTCGCCACCGGACAGGCTGATGCCTTTCTGGCCGGCGATATGGGCAATTTTCAATTCATCCAGCAGGCTTTCCAGCTCGGCATCACGCTTGCGCTGATCCAGGCCTGCACGCAACTCCAATACGGCCATGATGTTGTCGGCCACGCTGAGGCGACGGAAGACCGAAGCTTCCTGCGGCAAATAGCCGATGCCGAGCTTGGCGCGCGAATGCATGGGCAGGCCGGTGATGTCCTGCTTGTCGAGCTTGATGGTCCCGGCGTCGGCTTCGATCAGGCCGACGATCATGTAGAAGCAGGTGGTCTTGCCGGCGCCGTTGGGGCCGAGCAGGCCGACGACTTCACCCTGGCGGATCGAGAATGCGAAGTCACGCACCACCTGGCGCGCGCGGAAACTTTTTTGCAGACCTTCTGCGGACAGCATGTAACGGTTATTCCTTGGGGGCGTCGCTGGCGGACGCCGGCGCGCTGGTGCTGGATGACGAAGCCGGCTTGACGGTGTTCGATTTAGCCGCCGGCTTGGCGGGGGCGGGCGGCATTGCCGGTGCGGCGCCGTGCTTCGGCGGCGGCAGCGGCTTTTGCTTGGGCAGGAAGGTCATGGTGACCTGTCCTCCGCCGCCACTCTCGCCGACCATGTAGCTGGTCTGCGTGTTGTAGGTAAGCTTGGCGCCGCGCGCATCACCCTTGTTCTGCTGATGCACGTACGCATTGCCGGTCAGGACGGCGATGCCGTTGACGTTGTCGTAATCCAGCCGGTCGGCGTCGCCGGTCATCAGGTTGCCGTTGTCGTCGATCTGCTGGATATGCGGACGCTTTTGCGGCGTACCGGTCACGATGATGTGATCGACGGAGGTGTCTTCCTTGGCGGTGTAGATCTTGGCGACTTCGCCGGTGAGCTTCATCGTGCCCTGCGTGATCAGCACGTTGCCGGTGAAGGTGCTGACGGTATTGGGCTGGTTGTAGCCGTCGAAGCTTTCGGCGTGCACGACGTGGATCGGCTGGTTGCGATCATCCTGCCTTGCCAGTGCCGGCTGCAGCGACAAGAGTCCTGCAATCAACAGGCTTAGCCGTAGCGTTGTTCTGGCTTGAGTACAGCAGGCCGTGCACGTCATGGAGCAACTCCAGATGGTTATCGTTGAGGTTGGCACGCATGCCGACACCGTTCATTACGCTTGCGCCCTGCGTCATGGTGGCCGGATCCGCGGTTTGCATGCGGTTCTCCTTCGGCCAGCCGGTGACATTGGAGGTACATAATGTTGCCATGGGACCTTGGGCGTAGGCAGGGCGTTGCATGTAAACCGTGCCGTCCAGCCGCATTTCCGTGCCGCCCTTGTTGACCCAGCCGAACGGCGCATTGCCGTGCCAGTTCGGCACGCCTGGGTGCTTGGAGGCGATCTCGAACACCGGCGCGTTGATGTACAGCGATTCGTCGCCGCCACGGCGATCCATGCGCGGTGCGGTCATGGTGAAACTCGGCAGCCCGTCGACGCCGTAGCTCCAGACGGTGGAGTTGTAGAGCACGTAATCGGAGATCGGCGGCCCGACGAATTCGTTGACCGGCGGCGCACCCACCACCCAGCTGCGCAGCATCCAGCTGGCCGGTGCGGCGATGGCGAGCAGCACGATCGCGACGTTGGTGCGGTTGTCGCGCAGGTATTGCCGAAAGCTCACCGCCAATGCTCCCGCTCTGCCGCGCTCTTGCCCCGTGCATGCAGGATCAGATCGCACACTTCACGCACCGCGCCCAAGCCGCCGCCGAGGTTCGTGCGGTAATGCGCACGCTGCGCCACCCACGGGTGCGCGTTGGCGACGGCGACGGCCAAACCGGCAAGTTCCATCGCGGGCAGGTCGGGCAGGTCATCGCCGATGAAGGCGGCTTCCTCAGGCGCGAGTCCCAAGGCTTCCACGATCTGGCGCAGGCATTCGCGCTTGTCGGACTGGCCCTGGTACACGTGCGCGATGTTGAGTTCTTCGGCGCGCAGGGCCACCGGGTGGCTGATGCGCGCGCTGATGATCGCAACCTGCACGCCGTGTGCCTGAAGGCGCTTCAGGCCGAGGCCGTCGTGCACGTGGAATACCTTGGTTTCATGGCCGCTTTCGCTGTACCACAGGCGGCCGTCGGTGAGCGTGCCATCCACGTCGAACGCGGCCAGGCGGATCCTGGCGGCGCGGGCGAGCACGTCGGCAGGCAGGTTGGACAAGTAATCCATTGGGTAACCCGAACCTCGTTAAACCACGCGCGCGCGCAGCAGGTCGTGAATGTTGAGGGCGCCGACCACGCGTTGCGTGTGATCGACCACCAGCAGGGCGTGAATCTGGTATTTCTCCATCAACTGGGCCGCTTCGATGGCCAGCTTGTCGGCACCGATCACCTTCGGGCCGCGCGTCATCAGATCGCTGACGTGCGCATTGCGCAGATCGACGCCATCGTCGTCCAGCGCACGACGCAAGTCGCCGTCGGTGAACACGCCGAGCAGGCGTTGTTCGCTATCGACGACGGCGGTCATGCCGAGGTGCTTGCGGGTCATTTCCATCAGGGCTTCGGTGATCGTGGCATCGGGAGCAATCATCGGGATGCCCGGGCCGGTGTGCATCACGTCGCTGATGTGCAGCAGCAGACGGCGGCCCAGGCTGCCCGCCGGATGGGAACGCGCGAAATCCTCGGAGGTAAACCCGCGCGCTTCCAGCAGCGCGATGGCGAGGGCGTCGCCCATCACCAATGCCGCCGTGGTGCTCGCCGTGGGAGCCAGGCCCAATGGGCAGGCTTCGGCGGAGATGCCGGCGTCCAGGTGCACGTCGGCCTGGCCGGCCAGGGAGGAGTCCGGATTGCCGGTGATGGCGATCAACGGAATGCCCTGGCGCTTGATCACCGGCAGGATGAACAGGATTTCGTCGGTTTCGCCGGAGTTGGACAGGGCCAGCACCACGTCCTGCGGCAGGATCATCCCCAGGTCACCGTGGCTGGCTTCGCCCGGATGCACGAAGAACGCCGGCGTGCCGGTGGAGGCCAGGGTGGCGGCGATCTTGCGCCCGACGTGCCCTGACTTGCCCATGCCGGTGACCACCACGCGCCCCTTGCAGCCCAGGATCAGCCGGCAGGCGTCGACGAAAGTCTGGTCGATGCGCGGCTCCAGCGCGCGGATGGCGGCGGCTTCGGTGGCGATGACCGTACGCGCGCTGCGCACGACGGCGGCGGCGTCCACCCGGGTGGATGTGGGCTTGGCGATGGGGGCGTTCATGCGTCCTCGAAGGGCAGTCGAACAGGAGGTCGACACCATGTGTCGTTTCTGCGACAGCGGATTTCCATTAACATGGCATATTCGCATTCTATCTTGATGCCTGTCGCCGATGGTTCCATCTGTACGGGTTGGCAACCGGTGTTCAGCATCGCAAGTATTTGGAAAATCAATGGACGCAGCCAGCATCCAGGCAATGATCGAAACGGGCCTGCCCGGCGCCACGGCAAGCGTGCAGGGGGACGATGGGGTGCATTTCGAGGCGGAAGTCGTGGCCGAGCAGTTCAAGGGCAAGCTGCCCTTGGCCCGGCACCGCCTGGTGTATGCCACCCTGGGCGACCTCATGGGAGGCGCCATCCACGCGCTCGCACTCAAGACTCTGACACCCGATGAAGCCGCTGCGCGCCGTTGACGCCGTCGCCCCTGGCGTCACTTATTTCAAGGATTCACCCATGGCAAAAATCCTGATCAGCGGCGGCGAGCCGCTACGCGGTGAAGTGGGCATTTCCGGCGCCAAGAACGCCGTGCTGCCGATCCTCGCTTCCTGCCTGCTGGCCGACGAGCCGGTCACGATCAGCAACGTGCCGCACCTGCACGACGTCACCACCACCATGGAGCTGCTCGGCCAGATGGGCGTGCGGCTGGTGCTGGACGACCGCATGAAGATCCAGGTGGATCCGCGTTCCGCCGACCGCTACTTCGCACCGTACGAGCTGGTGAAAACCATGCGCGCGTCGATCCTGGTGCTGGGGCCGCTGGTGGCGCGCTTCGGCCAGGCGGAGGTATCGCTGCCCGGCGGTTGCCAGATCGGCTCGCGCCCGGTGGATCAGCACATCCGCGGCCTGCAGGCATTGGGCGCGGAGATCGACGTGGAGAACGGCTACATCAAGGCGCGGGCCAAGCGGTTGAAGGGCGCACGCATCATGATGGACATGGTGACCGTCACCGGCACCGAGAACGTGATGATGGCGGCGGTACTGGCCGATGGCACCAGCGTTATCGAAAACGCGGCGCAGGAGCCGGAAGTGGTGGACCTGGCCCATTGCCTCAATGCGCTCGGCGCGCAGATCGAAGGCGCGGGCACGTCCACGCTGGTCATCCACGGCGTGGAACGCCTGCACGGCGGCCATTACGAAGTGCTGCCTGATCGCATCGAAACCGGCACCTTCCTGGTCGGCGCCGCCATGACCGGCGGCAAGGTCCGCGCCCGCAACGCGCGCGCCAATACACTGGATGCCGTGCTGGCGAAGCTGGAAGAGGCCGGCGCGCACATTTCCACCGGGCCGGACTGGATCGAGCTGGACATGCAGGGCCGCCGCCCGAAAGCGGTGAACATCACCACCGCGCCGTATCCCGCGTTCCCCACCGACATGCAGGCGCAGTTCACGGCGCTCAATTGCGTGGCGGAAGGCGTCGGCGTGATTACTGAAACGGTGTTCGAGAACCGCTTCATGCATGCGCATGAATTGCAGCGCCTGGGTGCGGATATCCGCCTGGAAGGCAATACCGCGATCATCCGCGGCGTGGACAAGATGAGCGGTGCGCCGATCATGGCGACCGACCTGCGCGCCTCGGCGTGCCTGGTGCTGGCCGGCCTGGTTGCGCAAGGCGATACCACGGTGGACCGCGTGTATCACATCGATCGTGGTTACGAGAACATCGAAGAGAAACTCAGCACGCTTGGGGCGCGGATTCGTCGGTTGCCGACGTAATTCATTCGTTGACCTGAACCTCAATGGCCGTCATTGCCGCGAAAGCCGGAATGACGGCCATGTGATGTGTGCAGTAAGAGAGTGATTTACGGCGAGCTGTAGCGCACCAGCTCCAACGTCAAATCCCCGCCATCGCTTTGCGCCAATTTCACCGGCAGCGGATACTTCGTCGGCACATACCACGCCTCGAAGTGCTTGTCCGTATCGGTGCGCGACACACGCTCGGCCTGGAAGCTCCCCGCCGGCACTTTCACGTTCTCGCTGCCTTGCACCTTGAACTGCTGCTGTTCCACGTGCTGCTTCACGCCCACCGGCAAGGTCACGTTCTGTCCACCGTTGCGCAATGCCATGCCGAGTGCGTACGAGATGGTGTTGCGATCGACCATGCCTGGTACGGCGGCATAGTTCGTAACGCCCTTGCCCTCGTCCACGCTCACCTGCTTGGTGCTCCAGTTGACCTGCATGCTGCGCTGCTTGGTCTTGAACGCAACAACCTTGGACGTATAGCTTTCGGTCTCCGGCGCATTGCCGTTCCAGCGAAAGCGAGTGACGTCATTGGAATTGGCACCCAAAGCCGCTGCCAGGCCGGACGTGCCCTGCATCTGATTGCTGTATTCGTATTGACCGTTGCCGAGCGCTTTCAGGGTAATGGTTGCTTCACCCATCGGCTGGCCCTGGCTTGTCACGGCGTACGTCGCCGTGAACGGTGTCGGCTGTGCAGCCAATGCAGCGGTGGAAACAGCCAGCGCGAGGCTAGCGAGGAGAGAGCGGATGAGGTTGTGTGTGCGCATGGATCGGCAGTGTACGCACAGATGCTGAACGCCTGATGGCAATCAGGGAGCGAGTACGCCGTTCTGCCACCGCAAAGGTTTGCGAAGCGGTTCGTCGTCCAGAAGGATGCCTTCGTCACCGAGCGCCAAGCGGCCGGCGGCGATCCATGCAACGACTGCCGGCAACAATTGGTGCTCCAATGGCAGCAGTCGCGCGGCGAGGCTGTTTTCGTCGTCGCCGGCTTCGATCGCCAGCGTGGCCTGTGCAATCACCGGGCCGCCGTCGAGTTCGGCCGTTACGTAATGCACGCTTGCGCCATGCTCGAGATCGCCGGCCTTCAGCGCGCGGCGGTGCGTGTGCAAGCCGCGATACTTGGGCAACAGGGAAGGGTGGATGTTGATCATCCGTCCCGCCCACGGTTTCAGCGCATCGCCGTCGATGATGCGCATGAAGCCGGCCAGCACGAGCAAGTCCGGCTTGCTGGCGCCGATGCGATCGAACAGGGCGAAATCGTAGGCGCGACGGTCGGCATATTCGCGCGGGTCCAGCACCGTGGTGGGGATGCCTGCACTTTGCGCGAGCTGGAGGACGGGAGCATCGGCTTTGTCGCTCGCAACCAGCACGAATTCCACCGACAGTTCTCCGCGCTCGCGTGCGGCGAGCAGCGCGGCGAAGTTGCTGCCGCGGCCGGAGGCGAGGACTGCGATGCGGAGAGGTGCGGGCATGTTGGATGGTCGGTTGCGAAATCTATGCTCTTTCCGGCCGTCATTCCCGCGAAAGCGGGAATCCATGTTGCTCTGATGTAAAAGCGAAGATGGACTCCCGCTTTCGCGGGAATGACGGCCACAAAATTCACGGCCAGTTTGAGCCCCTCATGCAATATGCACGCGCTCGCCGCCTTGCGCCTGCGCCACCTCGCCGATCACCCAGCTCTTCAAATCATGCCTGGCGAGCAGCGCCGACGCCGCACTCACCGCATCGCGCGGCAACAGCACCGTAAAGCCCACGCCGCAATTGAAGGTGCGCCACATTTCTTCGCGTGTCACCTTGCCTTCGCGCATCAGCCAATCGAACACCGGCGGCAGCACGATGGCGGCAGCATCGATATGCAAGCCAAGGCCGTCCGGCACCACGCGGATGATGTTTTCCTTCAGGCCGCCGCCGGTGATGTGCGCCATGCCGTGCACAGGGGTGGCTTTGAGCAGCTCGAGCATCGGCTTTACGTAGATCGTCGTCGGCGCCATCAGCGCATCGGCCAGCTTCACGCCGCCAAGATCCAGCTCAAGCGGGTTGCCCGCACGTTCCACGATCTTGCGGATCAGCGAGTAACCATTGGAGTGCGGACCGGACGAAGCCACGGCCAGGATCACGTCACCGGCGACCACGCTGTCGCCGCTGAGCAGCGCTTCTTTTTCCACCGCACCGACGGTGAAACCGGCCAGGTCGTATTCGCCCGGCGGGTACATATCCGGCATTTCGGCCGTTTCGCCGCCGATCAGCGCGCAGCCAGCCAACTCGCAGCCCTTGGCGATACCGCCGACCACGGCCACGGTCGTGTCGACGTCCAGCTTGCCGGTGGCGAAGTAATCGAGGAAGAACAAGGGCTCGGCGCCCTGCACCAGTACGTCGTTCACGCACATGCCCACCAGGTCGATGCCGATGGTGTCGTGACGGTTCAATTGCTGCGCGAGCTTGAGCTTGGTGCCCACGCCATCGGTGCCTGAGACCAGCACCGGCTCCTTGTAGCGCGTACCCAGGTTGAACAGGCCGCCGAAGCCACCCAGGCCACCCATCACCTCGGGACGAAAGGTGCGCTTCACAAGCGGCTTGATACGTTCGACCACGGCATTGCCGGCATCGATATCCACGCCTGCAGCGCGGTAGGTAAGGGCGTCGGACATGGCCAGCCTGAGCTTGGAGAAACGTCCAATGATAGACGTTAAGAGCTGGATTGGGCAGACTTTTGCCGGATTCCCTGTCCCCAACTATGGTCCCTGACCCCATGCGTCTGCCACGTTTGCCGATCGCCCTCCTGTTGTTTGGCCTCGTCCTGGGGCTTGCCCCGATGGCGCATGGGCAGACCACCAACTCCCCCTATACCGTGGTGGTGCCGGTCACCGATACCAGCGCAGCGCAGCGCAGCCAGGCGTTTGAGTCCGCGCTCGGACAGGTGCTGGTGCGTGTTTCCGGTGGCCAGGATCTGAGCAGCAAGCCCGGCTATCCCGAGGCCGTGCAGAACGCGGCAGGCATCGTCAAACAGTTTCGGTACCAGGCCGATGGTGGCAACCCGCCTACGTTCACGCTGACGGTGAGTTTCGATCAAGGCGCCGTGCAACGCCTGGTGACCCAACTGGGCGCCACGGCCGCAGGAGTCAAGCCGCCGCTGTTGCTGGTGGTGAAGGCGGCCGATGGCCATGTGCTCACGCAGGAAGAACTCGGCCGGCTGACCAGTGCGGTGAACAAGGGCGGCTATCAGGCGAGCTATGCCGATCCATCCCAGCTGCCCGACCTGGGCAAGCTGGCCGATGCCGATCCGGCCGCGTTGTCGGCGATCAGCCGGCTTTATCACACCGGCCTGGTACTGCTCGGCAACGTGCATGGCAATAGCGCCGATTGGACGCTGATCAGCGGCGGCCAATCCCAGCATTGGAACACCCAAGGCACCGACCCGAATACTTTGTTCGCCGAGGCCGGCCAAAGCGCCACCAGCCGCCTGGGTCAGGCACTCAACGTAATCGCCACGGGTGACGTCACCGGCAATGTGTGGGTATCGGGCCTGCATTCGGCCATGGATTACGCCAACCTGCTCGCCACGCTGCGGGCCGATCCGTCCGTGCGCAACGTCGCCACCACCGGCGCCCAGGACGATGGCGTGATGCTGTCGGTCAAGGCGGGCATGCCGCTGGACAATCTCGTCGCCAATCTCGCGGCCGGCGGGCGCGTGATGGAAGGCCAGGCGCATGATGGCGCGGATGCCACGCTGCGCTGGCTTCATTGAGCCATGGGCGTCGCGATGCCGCTAGCGTCGCAATCGCCCTGGCGTCATCTGCCCAACGCCATTTCGATGGTGCGCGTGTTGCTTGTCGCGCCCATCTGCTGGCTGCTTTGGCAGCAGCGCTGGTCGTTCGCCTTGCTGCTGGTCGCGGTGGCTGGCGCTTCGGATGGGCTGGATGGCTTTCTGGCGCGCCACTACGGCTGGCAGAGCCGCCTTGGCGGCATCCTTGATGCGGTGGCCGACAAACTGTTGCTGATCGCATGTTTCGTGATCCTGGCATGGCGCCAGCAAGCGCCCGCCTGGCTGGCGTCGACCGTGTGTGGGCGCGACCTGGTGATTGCGCTGGGTGCGCTGGGCTGGCGTGTATGGATCGGTCCGATCGAACCGCGGCCCAGCCTGTTGTCGAAGGCCTGCACGCTGGCGCAAATCATCTATTTGCTCGCGGTATTGCTGGCGCTGGCGCATGGGTCGGCGTTGCGCTCAACGGTGCTGGCCTGGCTGGTCGCGGCACTGTGTGTGGCGAGCGGCGTGCATTACGTGCTGTATTGGTCGCGCCGGGCCTGGCAGTTACGCCATGCAAACGCCATTACCCCGCCGCGCGGAGGTCTGGAGTAGGGAAAGCCTCGCACGGGTCTGCAAGGCTTTGAACAGCCCCGCACATCAGCCACACTTGCTTCCGTTCGCGCCATCCTGACGAGCCTTTCGTGTCCATAAGCCAAGAGACATCCCGCCGCTGGCAGATGCTGGCAATCATCATCACCATCGGGCTGCTGGTGTGGCTGCTCGCGCCGGTGCTGATGCCATTCGCGGTCGCCGCCATGCTGGCCTACCTCAGCGATCCGCTCGCTGACCGGCTGGAGCGGCTCGGCTTGGGACGCACCCTGGCGGTCAGCATCGTGTTCGTGGTGCTGATCCTGGCGATTGCCGCAGCGCTGCTGTTGTTGGTGCCGCTGATCGCGCGGCAGGTCGAAAACCTGGTGCAGAACTTTCCCCGCTACCTGGAATGGGGCAGGGACACCGCCTTGCCATGGTTGCAGGCCAAGCTGCATCTGGACCCCAAGGCGTTCGACGCCGAACGGCTGGTCGATCAGATCAAGGAACATCTCGGTTCCATCGGCACCGTGCTGGGCACCATCTCGCGCTCCAGCGTGAGCGTGGTTGCATGGCTCACCAACCTGGTGCTGATCCCGGTGGTATGGTTCTACCTGCTGCGCGATTGGGACCGCCTGGTGGCGTGGATCGATCGCATGCTGCCGCGCTCGGTTCAACCGACGGTCGAACACTTGGCGCGCGAATCCGACGCCGTGCTCGGCGCCTTCGTGCGCGGGCAATTGCTGGTGATGTTGGCGCTGGCCATCTATTACGGCGTGGCGCTTACCTTGGTGGGGATTTCGGTCGGACCTTTGATCGGCATGGTCGCCGGCTTGCTCAGCTTCGTGCCGTATCTGGGTTTTATTACCGGATTTGCCGCGGCGATCATCGCTTCGCTGGTACAACACGGCGATTGGGCAAACCTGCTGATGGTGGTGGGCGTGTTCGTGGTCGGGCAATTGCTGGAAGGCTATGTGCTGGTGCCGCGATTGGTGGGCGAGAAGATTGGCCTGCATCCGGTTGCCGTGATCTTTGCCGTGCTGGCCGGTGGTTATCTGTTCGGCTTTCTGGGCGTGCTGCTCGCCTTGCCGGCCGCGTCCGTCATCCTGGTGCTGCTGCGCTATCTCGCCCAACGCTATCGGCTCAGTGACCTCTACACCGAGAAAGGCGCGCCCGATAGCGTGATCGCCGAAGTGGATGTGACCGTTCACGGCGATGGCGCTGCGCCCGTGACTGTCACCGGCCACAGCGACAAGCCATGACCGCGCAACTGCCACTGGGATTGCGCTGGCCTCGCCGCCAGCGCTTCGAGCATTTCCACGCGGTGGCCAATGCTGCCGCGCTGGCGGCGGTACAGATGCTTGCTACGCAGGCTGGCGCGCCGTGGGTGTATCTGAGCGGTGCAACGGGCAGTGGCAAGAGTCATCTGCTTATGGCTGCATGCCAGGCAGCGCACGAAGCCGGTCGCACCGTGCAATATCTTCCGTTGAAGCATTTGCGCGAACATTTCATGGCGATCCGCGGCATCGCCGGCAGCCAATTCATCGCGCTTGACGATCTGGATGTGCTGGCTGGCGAGCGCGAAGCGGAACACGCGCTGTTCGATCTCTACAATCGCGCACGTGCTGAAGGCACGGCGCTGATCTTCACGGCGCAGGCTACGCCGGCCCAGCTTCCGCTTATCCTGCCGGATTTGCGCTCCCGCCTCGGCGCCTGCGCTCAGTTCGCCTTGAAGCCGCTGGATGATAATGAGCGCCGCGACGTGCTCAAGCAACAGGCGGCGTTGCGCGGCATAGAGCTGGACGACTCCGTGCTCGATTGGTTGTTTGCACGTTACGCGCGCGACCTGGGCGCGCTGCTGGATTTGCTCGACCGGCTGGACCAGGCGTCGCTGGCGGCCCAGCGGCGGGTTACCGTACCGTTCCTGCGGGCGTTCCTGCGCGAAACCGGCCAGCCGCCACACTGAATTTCTTTTGCATAAGCGTTCCACCTGATCATCAGAGGAAAGCGGGCATGAGTACGAGTGTTCCTGAAGCAAGCCGCGGCCGAATGCTTTCGGGCGAATGCCTATGTGGCGACGTGCATTATCACGTTGAAGATCGCTTCCTCTACGCGCTCAATTGCCACTGCTCGCAATGCCGCAAGGCGACCGGCTCTGCCTTCAAGCCGTTTGCCGGCATCGAACGAGGCAAGCTCAGCGTCATCATGGGTGAGGACGCTTTGTCGATATTTGGCGACGAGCAGGGGCATGACGCGCGCTGCAAGCGGTGCGGATCGCTGCTGTATTCCGTCGTTCGCGAGGGGCAATACGTGCATGTCACCTATGGCACGCTGATCGACGAGCCCTCCATACGGCCGACCGCGCATATCCATGTCGGCTCGAAAGCGCCGTGGTACACGATTACCGACGCGTTGCCGCAACACGAGGAGCTCGACTGATGGCACACATCATTACCCCTTTTTTGATGTTCGAAGGAACTGCGGAGAAAGCGATGCAGTTCTACGTGTCCTTGTTCGACGATGCCGGCATTGTTTCCGTGGAGCATTGGGGGGCACACGACGTGGGTGCGCAAGGGAAGGTGAAAAAAGCGCAATTCACCTTGTGCGGGCGATCGTTCTATTGCTCCGACAGTCCCATTGAGCATGCCTTTACGTTTACCCCGTCGCTTTCGCTATTCGTTGACCTGGATAGTGAAGCAAGCCTGGAGCGGACTTTCTCGCAGCTCATGGATGGCGGAAAAGTGCTTATGCCGCTCGATGATTATGGCTTCAGCAAAAAGTTCGGCTGGGTCAACGACCGCTTCGGCGTATCGTGGCAACTCAATCTGCCGCAATAGTTGCGCAGGCGGGGATGACAATCCCAACACCCCATCGCGAAAAGCTGGGAGCCGTATTCCGGCCACTTGTCCAAGGACCAAAGCATGATCGACCACACCGGCGTTTCCGTACGTGATTACGAAAAGAGCAAAGCGTTCTATACCAAGGCGCTCTCCGCCATTGGCTATGCGTTATTGATGGAATTCCCCGCCTCTGTCACCGGCTACACCGACGTGGCAGGTTTCGGCGAACCGCCCAAGCCGGATTTCTGGATCGGCGGCGGCGTGCCCAATCAGCCGGCCATCCACGTGGCGTTTCGTGTGAACACCCGCGCGATGGTCGATGCCTTCTACCAGGCGGCCATGGCGGCAGGTGGCCGGGACAATGGCAAGCCCGGTCTTCGCCCTCATTATCACGAGCATTATTACGCCGCGTTTGTGCTGGATCCGGATGGGCACAATATTGAGGCGGTGTGTCATGAGGCGGTATAACGCAAGCTTGATATATCTGAAGCTTCCCGCCTTTAACCAAGAGCGCCAGCCGGGCATATCGCGCATGCGCAACAGTCAAAGCTAAATAAAACGCCTGGCAGCTTTCCATGCCGGGCGTTTTATCCGGGAAAGCTCAGCGAGCTTGCAATGCGCTGATCGTTGCAGCGTCCAGCTGGCCAGTAACGGGCAGGCCGTTGGCATGCTGAAACGTGGTGATCGCGCGGCTTGTTCCCGGGCCAGGCTGACCGTCTACTCTGCTGTTGTATAAGCCCAGCTCCGCCAGCTTGCGCTGTGCATCGGTGAGCGAATAGCTGCCGTCGGCCCCTGGTCTGCTTGTGCCATCGACCGCCAATGATCCACCTGTGCCCAAGCCTCCGGCAACACGCTGCGGCGCATAGTTGCGGACTGACTGCACCATCTGATTGTAGGCGTCCAGAAAAGCTGCTGCGATAACTTTGCCTTCGGGCGTTTGACTATAAGCCCCCATGTTTGCACCGCCTGTACCAAATTGTTTCAGCAGGGCGCTTCCAGCAAAATCGATGTTCTTGGCACTGCCCTGTGCCGCTGCAACCTGCACGCCCGAGCGCGTATCCGTCAACATCATGGTGGTGGACGCCTCACTGCTTTTCATGGAGCCCGCGACAGCACCAAGGATCGCCCCATAGCTGCCGCCTATAGCAGACAAAGCACTCTGTGCACCACCGGTATGCTCCGAAAACTGGATGGAAGGCGTGACAATGTAATCCGCCGCGACCATCTGGCCGTGCCCCATATTGCTCGAACCGCGCAACTCTCCCGAGGCAGCCAGACCACGTTCGCCCATCATCGAGCCCATCGCCCGGCCACGGTCGACGACGGCAAAGCAGTTGCTCTGTTGCACCATCAGGCAAATCAGCGGAACCGTAGATGGCAGTTTGTATTGCTGGGTAAGTACCGCATACCAGGGATCGTTGACGTTTTCTTCCACGGCCAGCGTTCCGAGAGGACGCGGGCAGTGTTCCAGTGTGCTGGCCGCTCCGGTGCTAGCGGAGCCCGCAGCCGAACCACCAACGGGATTCTTGCCTCCTCCTACTTGCATTTGAGCGCACCCTGCCAATAGCGTTGTGGCTAAAATGCAAAATGTTTTAAAACATCTGATTATTTGATGGTTTTGCATGACAGCTCCATTGTTTTGCTTGGGCAAAAAGGGTGCCTGCGCGGTTCTTCTCGTAAACCGTGTATCGCTCGAAATCGGCCCCTGGCTTTAACTATCCGATCTGATGCGATTTGGGTACAGCTGGTATATGCCGATAAAATGTGTAGTGAAAGCCTGTAATAGTCGGGGTAATAGTCGTTTGAATCACTTGATCGGTTATTGCGAGTGCCAGCGCTTGGCCGCGCCGTGCTTTGGAGTTCATTCGCTCGCACCATGGGAGCGATAGCCTGATCTTGGTTACTACCTTGTAAGCGCGTCCATCAGGGGCCCGTGGGATTAGCTCGTGAGAAGGCGGTAGCTGATGGCCATGATTCGGATGTTCATCAGCAAGAGGCTGGCATGGCTATTTGCCACGCAGACGCACCCATTTGTTGTTCACGTGCACGCACAGACCGGCATCCGGGCAAGGAGCCAATTGTCCGGCGTCGACAGCGGCGTTGATCTGTTGAATCCATTCCGAGCGCTTGATATCCGCGTGGGCCTGGAAGCTCACGTAGGCAGCCACCGCAATTACCGCGAGCGAGCCGACAGCGCTGGCAACAAAGGTTTTCCAGGCATGTGAGGTGTTCGCACGCCTCACATGTTGCAGATGTAATTCAAGTTGTGCGATGGCCTGATCCATGCGTTGGGTACCTTCACGCATCGTGTGGTCGAGTTCCTGCACGGCATCGCGACCGCCTTCCGTGATGGCCTGTTTGGTACCTTGACGAATCTGCGCCAAGGCTTCCAGGGTCAAGTTGTTGCTGGTTTCCAGGGAGTGTTTAGCTTGTTGATCGAGTGCCTGCGTAACCTGCAGCGACTGGCGTACGGCGTGGTCGATGCGTTTTTCCAGTCCATCGATGGCAGTACTGAGTTGCAGGGAGAAGGCTTTGACTTCCAGTGTGGACATGGGCATTCCTTTGGAGGCGGTGATGAGCAGCGCGATTGCGATCAGCGACTCATCGAGGGGCCTTTGCGAACCATTTGCTGCTCAAGAGCTTGTTGCCGCTCCAATTGCTCGTTGTAGTCCCGGCCCATTTGAAGCCACGCCTGGCCGTGATCCGATTGCAGATACGCTTGCGAGACGGCGCTCATGGCCGCGTGATCTTTCACGACGCTGGCCTGGTACAGGGCTTCGAACATGTCGTCGATGGAGCTGTGCGGGGTAATGGCGGAAACGTCGACTCTGCTTGTGGTGGCGTCTTCGCGTTCCTTGGCCGGCGGCTCAGGTTCGCGTTGCTGCGGTACGGCGTGTTCGGGCATGTACTGGGATTGCAGCCGGTGCAGTTGTTCTTGCAGGCGTTGCAATGCTTGCAGCATGTGTTGTTGCGGCGATGGTTCCGTTTGCGCCGCGATGGCAGCCACTTGTGACTCTGGCGGCACAGGTACGCCGCGTGCGGCATTGGAATAATGAGCCACGCCTTCAACGAAAGGCTGCACAGCTTGTTGTGCGCTTTGTCCAAGCTGCTGGACGTCGTGCTTGACGTGATCGACGACATACGTGCCAGCCTGGTGAATGGCGCGAGTCATGGGCTCTACTGCCTGATCCAGCGCGTGCAAGTCCTGCTTGATGTGGTTGGCGACGTAAGCACCGGTTTGGTCAATGGCCGTGATGCCAAGCATGGTCGTGTTCGTGGCGACGTGAGCGGCATGTTCCACGTTATCCACGGCGCGGTGGGCGGCCACACTGGCGAGCTTCTGGGCGGTGTCGCGGTCGCCATGAAGTAAGGCCGCCGTGGTTGCAGCGCCAAGCGTGAGCGCGGTCTCCTTCTTCTGCGCCAACCGCCAGGCCAGGGAGAAGACATTTGCACGGAGGTCGCGCATGTCTTCGCGATACAGCGAGATGGCTGGTTGATGGGCGCGAGCGCGGGCTTCGTTTTCCGCAGAAATGTCGGAAGGGCGACCGGGCTGATCGATAAAGTTGGTGATGCTGTGCGCGTCGACGTTGACGGCGCCCAAGGGATTACGCGTGGTCGCGTGCTCGTGGTAGCCGTTGTGCTCCAACCGATGGATATCGTCGGCAGTGGCGAGGACAATGACCTTGCCGAAATGGTGGCTGACGGCGCTGACCACATCGGTGGTGCGCACGTAGTTGGTGACTAAGTCGCCGCCTTGGGGAATGTGATAGCCGAGATCGGCAGCGCCGTAGGCGTTGAAGGTGATGCCGTGGAGATGGAATTTATAAGCCATGAGTTGGGCAAGGGCGCCGCCGAGGGAGTGACCGGTGACGGTGACTTCAAGAGGCACATGCGCGTCCTTGGCGGCTGCTCTGGCTTTTGCCATGACGCGTTCGGTAAAGGCTTGCGCGACAGCTGCTTGGGCGTTGAGGCCGGCGAGGACCATGCCGCCATCGGCTATGAAGCCATCCTTGAGTAATTCACGATCGAATTCGCTGCCGCGATGGGCGATGATCACTTCGCCGGTGGGGTGGCCGTTGGCATCGAGCTTTTGGTACGCGGTGCCCTGATAACCCGTGAGGTCGTTGTTTTCGGTGTCGATGATTTTGTATTTGCATTCGCCGATAGATATCGGCTTATTGCTGACTTTCTCGTTTGCACGGTCTATATAAGCGTCCTGAGATAGAAGTGCACAGTCGTCCGATTTGATGGTCACTCAAAATGCTCCTTGGCGGACAGTGTGATAGAGAAGAATTCCTCACGATAGCGGGCAACAACGTCCGACATGGTGGAACCTGCATAACCCATGTTCTTAATCGAGTTGTCGCCGTACGCTTTTTTGGGGAAGTACTGAGGGATGGATTGCTGCTGGATGATTTGTGATTGGGACATATCTGGTGCGAAAGTCACTTCACCAACTTTCAGGTTGGCAAGAACGAACGGCATATTCCAATGACATACGCCTTTGCCGTAATAGTCAGCATCCTGAAGAAGATCCAAGTAGATCACGCCCTTGTATTCCTGATTGTTCACACGAGTGAGCGTGAAGGGTAGGTCCTGATCTGGCGGAGGACGGTAAATGCCAGCGAACTCCTCGAACGGTGAGCATTGCTCGTTAACTACTTTGTAGAGCATGTAGCCCTTGACTGATTCGAAGGGGCCTGGCGCGTCTTTGATCATCAACGTAATCTCATAGCGCATCTTTGGGTGCGGGCTGTGCTTGATGTCTG
Source organism: Dyella sp. (assembly GCF_036746095.1). NCBI lineage: Bacteria > Pseudomonadati > Pseudomonadota > Gammaproteobacteria > Lysobacterales > Rhodanobacteraceae > Dyella > Dyella sp. Next base: position 13,242 of record NZ_DAIOEU010000042.1, on the reverse strand, counting down.
GAGTATTCATGGAGGAACCGCAGGCAGAAACGACGATAAGGGAGGCCAGCGACAAGATGAAAAGTCTTAAGCGTCTCATCGTGTGACGTCACTGGATTCGCTGCGGAAGACTGCAGGCAGAGTAGTAAACGTGGCAGTCCGTGGCGCCTGCCTCTTTGCATACCTTCATTCCTTCGCGGGCGGCGTCGTCGATGGTGGCTGCGTTTCCTGCATTGAAGCCCGGATTTCCCACCACGACCACTCCACAGCCATTGGCGTAAGAAACCTGTACCCTGCAAAGGGATCCTCCCTTATTCGCACAATCTGCCATCGCACCCTGTTCTGCGGCGGCTTTGCTCGACATTCCAGTGTTGGCGCCTAGAACACCGCGAACTCCATCCGTGCCCATGGCAATCGCACCCCAGCGTGACTCCCATCGCGGAGATGGTGCAGCGGGTGCTTGTGGTTGTTGTTGGTCATAGCCAGGAAGGGGGGCGCATCCTTGCACCCCCTGACCGCCGATGGAGTAATACCCAGGAGGGCAATTGCCATCGGCACGTGCAGGAATATGAAACACCAGCAGGCCAAATAGTAGAGAGATCAATACGAGTTGTTTCATATTTATTCTCCGTCGCGAGGTTTGTATTTCACTGCGTCTTTATTGGTTGTATCGGTGGTCTGGGTGGGGCGGACAGGATTGGTAGTTGGGTTGAAACGGGGGTCAGTGTTTTGTTCGGTGCTTGCTGATCTGGTGCCTGCTGGCGGTGGTACATATCCCCCACCATACGACCCCGGTGGTTGCCCTTGCGGTCCCAGCCTCGACGGGCCACCCGCAAATTGTGAGAAGGCGAAGAACGTTCCCATCGTCCCATTGAAAAACACCGCCGCCATCGGCGGTACCGAAACAATCAGCACCGTCATCAGCAGACCAATACCCCCTTGCTGCATCGCCTGGCTGGTGACGCCCTCGGTGTCGTTGCCCAGAAACGCGTTGAAGAACTTGCCTGCCCAAAAGGCTTCGCTGACTTTCAAGGTCAAATCCAGCGCCATGGTGCAGACCACGCTGAGCATGGCCATGGAGAACACGGTGCCGAGGCCGTACAGCAACCAGCGGCGGAAGAGGTCTTTGGTCTGTTCGAACAGCAGACACAGCATGAAGAGCGGACCTAAGCCAACGAACAGGGCTATGGCGAATTGGTAGAGCAACAGCATGGCGCCGGCGGCCATGGGCGGGGAGGCGGTGCCGAAGGTGGCGATGAGCATGGAGCGGTCTTTGGCCTGCTGCATCTCCTGATCGCCGGGGACAATGCGCACGGCATCGATGGTGCTCAGTGCGATCTGCGTATAGGCCAGGTTCTTGTCGATCGCTTGAGCGGTCGTCTTGCTGTCGCTGCCGGTGAACAAGGTATGGATTTCCTTGTCCAGGCCGATGGTCAGCCAGTCGTGCAGGTTGGTGCCCATGACAGACATGGTGGTGGCGGCGGAAACGATGACGGCGATGCGGGCCATGTTGATGACCGCATGCATCAGGGGTTCGCGGGATTTGCCGGTGAGCAGGCGGTAACCCTCGATCATGATCCACAGCGTGACCAGCGTAAGCGCGATGGCGCTGGCCCAGGTGGTCATGCGAGTCATCAGATCCATGCCGAAATCATCGATCTGCTTGTTCAGGTAGTCGTGGACCAGCGAGTAATAGATGTAATCGCCTATGTTTGGCATGAGCCTGCTCCGGTGATGCCACTATTGGCTAAGGGCCGCCTTGAGGGCGGCCGCGTTGATGAGTGTGCCCAGCACGCTTGGGCTGCCGTGAATGGCGCGGCGAGAAAGAGTGGCCTGGACCTGTGCAAGCAGGTCGATTTGCACATCGTATTGCTTCATGTTGGTGTCCCACTGGTCGCGGGCGTTTTGCAAATCGGCCTGATAGCGGGCGACATCGTTGCTGACGGATTCCAGAGCACCTGATGATTCCCCGACCTTCGGGCGCTCTTTCTCAATCTCCATGAACTTCGTACTGGCATCGGCCACGGCTTGCAGATAATCGACCGTTACGTTGTATTTCTTGTTCTTGGTCATCACGACCAGCTTGCACAGGTCGCGCTGCTGTTTCACGACATCGCCGCCCATGTCGGGCGTGATGCTTTTCAAGGCGCTGCTGATCTCACCCGACAATGACCGGTCGGCACCCGGGCAGGCATCGTCCACCCCGTAGTCGTCTTCGATGTAAGTGAATTGATGCCGCAGGGTGAAGGCCTCGAAATTGAGGCCTTTGAGCTTGATCAGTTGTTGGTTCCAGAACTCTACTTGCGCGGCGTAGTGCTGCATGACCTCCCGATAGTGTTCGGCGGTCTGAAGCCACTCGCTGTTTTCCTTTATGCGTTGTGCTTCTTGTTTTGCCCACTCTTCGGACTCTTTGGCCCAATGCAGCATGGAATCGGCCAGGCTTATCGGGTCATGCACGATTTCCGCGCCCTGCGCGTGGCTGGTGTTCGTGCCCATGCCAAGAGCCAGCCATACGGTGGCCATCAAGCTTGTTTTGAGGCTTGCCCGGCCAAGATTGTGATTTTTCATAAAGGCGTCTCCATGTGCCTGACTCATTTATGCGCGTGCTTGTTGCGGGTTACGCGGGTTTGGAAGCTGTGGCGACGGCGAGGGGCGTGATTTGCCACTACCTTTGCGTCGCTCATAAAACGTGGGCAACCATTGTTCTGGCCGCAGGTGGTCAACCGCCATCCCTTCGCCTTGTGCGCATTCGCGTATGACGTCATGCATGACGTCGATGTTGTCGGTGGAGGCGGAGATCACCGCGAGGGCATCGTCCATGCCGCGCAGGTTCAACTGGCACACGGCGGAACCGTGCCCTTGCTTGACCAGGAATGCCCGTGAGCGCTCGTCCAGGCTTACCAGTACCTGATATTCGGCTTCGGTAAGTTTCAGGCCGTCGATGTAATCCTCGCGGCTGGCATTCGGATTGGGCAACAGCAGCATGGTGGCGGTTTGCTCGATGAGAGCGGCGGCGATGTCGCTGGCGAGGGCATCTTCAGGGCTTTGCGTTGCGAATATCCCCAGGCCGTTCTGCTTGCGGATGGTTTTCTGCTTGTTCTTGGCGAATTCCTTCAGCCCGCCCTGGCCGTCGAGAATTTTCCAGAACTCATCCATCACGTAGATCAGCGGGCGGCCGTCGATCAGTGTCTCCAGGCGATGCAGCAGATAGTGGATGACCGGGGCGCGTACTTCCGGGTTGTCGATGATGTCGGTGTAGTCGAAGCCGATGATGTCGGCGCGGGAGAGATCGACGGTGTCCTTGGGGTTGTCGAAGACCCATCCGAGGGAGTGGCCGGCCGTCCATTTGCGCATGCGCACGAACAAGCCGTCGTCGCCCATGTTGGGCAGGCTCTTCTGGAAGTTGGTCATGCTGCGCAGGTGCATGGGCGTATCGAGCATGCTGTCGACGGCGCGGAAGACGTCTTCTTCCTCGCGCGAGCTGTAGATGCTCTTGCCAGCCAGCATCTTGATCAGTTCGGCCAGGAATTGCACGTTGGCTTCGTTGCGCTCGCATTGGAACGGGTTGAAGCCGGTGGGCTTGCCGTTTTCCAGTGCCAGATAGTTGCCGCCGCAGGCACGCACGAAAATCTCCGCACCATGGTCCTTGTCGAAAAAGAAGATGGTGGGTGTGGGCGAGAGCTTCTGCGCCTGGCTGAGCAGGAAGTTGATCAGCGCGGTTTTACCGGTGCCGGATTTGCCGATCACCAAGGTATTGGCCACGGCCTTTTCGCCTTCCGATTTCTCGTTGGGATGGGTGGCGTGGAAATTGAAGTAATACGGCTGGCCGTTGTTGGTTTGCAGGGTGGTGATGCAATCGCCCCACGGGTTGTGGGCCTTCTTGCCCATGGCGAAATTATGCAGGGGCGAGAGGCCCAGAAAGTTGAGCGAGCTGACGTTCGCCAGGCGAGTGCGGTATTTCCAGTTGCCGGGAAACTGTGAATAGAACGAGGCGGTAACGGCCAGGTCTTCCTTCACCGAGACGAAGCCGGCATTGGAAAGCTCCGCGCGCGTGGCGGCGATGTGTTGGGAGAGCGCATCTTGGCTTGCGGCATAGACCGCCATGGTGAAGTGGTATTCGCCGAGCACGAAGTTGCCGGAGGCAAGCTGGTCCATCGCCTGATCCAGCTCGATGATCTGGCTTACCGCCTTGTCGCCGGACGAAATCATCATGCCCTTGGTGCGCTCCAGTGCCTTGAGTGCGGCATGCCGGCCCATCGGGCTGAAGGAATGGGTGATGACGTATTCGAAATCCAGGTACTTCAAGCCGTTGAGGATGCCGGGATAAGTGCCTTCGGTGTATTCCTTGATGTTGAGGATGGCGCCGAAATGGTTTTCGCCACTGGGCGTGGTGAGTACGAAATCGCCGGTCTTGCTGGAGAAGCGTTGCTTGCTCACCGGCAGATACCGGTATACCGGTGCGGGCAGCACCGGCACCGGCTCGTCGATGCGGTTGAGCAAGTAGCCGAAGAATTCCAATGTTTCGGAGAACACCACCCCGTTGCCGGACTCGTACATGCCAAGGCGCTGGGGCGCGTAATCCTTCAGTACCGCTTCGACGTTGCCGGCCAGCTCATGGACGGTGCTTACGGCGTGATCCTGCTCCGCCCTGAGCCGGTCGATGTCGCGGACTTTCTCGGCAAAGCGCTTGCCGCTCACGACAGGGCGGTAGATCAGCGTGAGGTAAAGCTCGTTCTGCATGAGCTTCTGTTCGGAGAGTGCGCTGAAATAGGCATCCGACAGGCTCTGGTTGAAGGCTTGATCGAAGCGGCTCTTGTCTTTCAGGCGCCGTCGCCGGCGCACGTCGTGCACCCAGAAGGCGACATTGGCGAAATCGGGCGCGCGTAGCGTTTGCAGCATGCGGTTGAAGCTGTTGTGGCGATGCTGGATATCTGACGCATCCTTGCCGACGAAGGGCAGGCCATCCAGTCGCCACACGATGAGGAAATCGCCACCGGTGGTCTTGATGACGGTGGGGGATGCATGGGTCGACAGCGGAATGCATTCGCTGATGGGAGCGTCGGGTATCAACATGCTTCGTGCCGTTGTGAGAGTTAAAACCTAGCGAGAAGGAATCAAAAAGTCTGTAGGTGCACCCGCTCCGGCTGTTCAGCGGAGCGGGTCGTCTGCCTGCTAGTCATGCCCTGGTTGGCCACGGTAGCTGTTGGGCGTAAACACCCACATGCCATCGTGCTCCTTGAGGTTTCGCACGCGTGTGCGGAACTGAAGTCGCAGGCCGAGCAGGCGGAAGATCATCTCGTCGCGTTTGGCCATCTGTCGCATCACGAAGATGACGAACGGGATAAGCACGAGGAAGATGAGGTTGGTGTACATCGCCAACAGCAGGCACGAGCCGGCGCCGATGAAGAAGGGCACGTAGGGCACGCCCATGAACATCGGCGGGCGGGTGCAGCCGCGGAACAGTGGGTTTCTATGCATAGTGGCTCAAGACCTGCATGACCATGGCGGTGCATTGCTGTGCGCCGGTGTCGCCCACCACCATCTTGGCGATTTGTGCGGCTGCGCCCACCAGCACGCCGCCGATCAGGATGGGCGCCACGTCGGTGATGCGCTTGTGCGCGAAGGCGATCTGGTAACCGGAGAAGACGATGGCGATGGTGACCACGGCGATCGAAGCCATATTGAGCAGCCCGGTCACGTTGTCGAAGAAGCCGCAGACTTTCGTATCCGAGCCGGCAAAACCGGTACCTTGTGCGGATGCCAATTCCGGCAGTGCGACGGTGGCGAGCACGGTCAGGCCAAGCATCAATACGGGAAGCACGTTTTGGAAGTTGTACTTGATGGGGGCGAGCTGTTTCATCTCAGACTCCTTGTTGAGGGTGTTGCACGGTGGAAAAGGGATGGCTGACGGCGAACGGGTCGCCAGGGTGATGGCGAACATCTCGAAACGCTTCGAGGCCAGGTGGCCATCGCGACGAACGCGGCTGGCGTTTGTTGGACGAATTTGGACCGCGTTGCGGCTTCAGAAGACGAAGGCTTCATCACGCGTTCCCTGGCGTAAGTCGGTTGGATCGACGGGTGCAGAAGTGGCTACCTGAGGGGGTGCAGTGCTTGTTACTGGGTCGTTCGGCCCGCTTACTTGCGGCACAAAGACATCGCGCGCAGCGGCGCTGTCGTTGGATGAGACTTCCGTGCTGTTCGCGGCGTGGTCGGTTTGTGGCGCATCACCAGGTAAGCCGGCCACGGGTGCTGCGATGGATGCAACAACCGCATTTGCAGCCGTGTCCGGGGCCGTGCTGCGCATGGCGATGCGATAAGCGCTGCCATCTACCAGCAATTTGACGGCTGGCTTGGTGTTGCCGGGCGTTGCCGTAACAGGAATGGACGCAACCTGGTGACCTTCGAGCGTCAGGCTCCGGTTGATGGATTCGTAGATTTTCTGCACGTATCCATCGCGATAGCCGGTAATGAAGTTGCCGGAGTAGTAGCAGCTGAAGGCTTTGCCCCAATCGTTGCCGGAGCTTGCGTAGCACTCGGCAAGAATGCGCGAGCCGGCGGCGAGATTGGCGCAGGTGTCGAAAGCTTTCTCGTAGGTGTCCAGGCCGTATCTGACGAGGTTGTTGCGGTTGACTTGCGCTATGCCCACGGAGAAGTTGTAACCCTGCTGTTCCAGCATGTGCACGGTGGCGATGGCTTCGTCGAGGTTTTGCGGCTGGCGCACCAATTGGCCGCCGACCACGCCGATGGCGAACGGGCTATGGCTGGATTCAACGTTCACGACGTGCTGCATCACCTCCGCGGACACGGCGAGGTTCGGGCAGCTCATCATTTCCAATCCTGGCAGCATGGCGGGCTCCTCAGATCGGCTGCGGTTGAAGGGTGCGGCCGGGGTTGAAGTCGATGCCGGTGATATAGCGGCTGCCAGCGTGGGCCTTGATGTGCACGACGATGTCGATGGTCATCATCAGCAGGCGCTTGATGGTGGCGAACTCCAGGCCCGCACCTTCGGACGATGCCTTGACCATCAGCGCGAGCTGGTCCCAGGTTTGCCCGATGCTGCCGGCGTGGCAGCTGGTGATGGAGCCTGGGTGCCCAGAGGCGCAATTGCGGATGAAGTAGAACGCTTCGTCGCCGCGCAGCTCGGCCAGGATGATGCGGTCGGGTTTCATGCGCAGGCAGGCTTCCATGCAGCTTTTGGCGGTGACGTTGCTGGCGCTTTGCCCCCCCTTGGAATAAAGCAGATGCACCACGTTCGGCTGTTCGATGAACAGTTCGCGTGCGTCTTCGATGGTGACAAGGCGTTCCGTATGCGGGATGTGATGCACCAGCGACTTCATGAAGGTGGTCTTGCCGCTGCCGGTGGCGCCGGCCACGACGATGTTCTTTTTGTCGAGTACGGCCTGGCGGAAAAAATCGCCGTAGCGGCGTTCTGCGCGCAGCCGCAGCAGATCGCGGTCCTGATCGCTCAGGGCGTGGGTATCTTCGATGATCTGGGCGAAGAAGCCATCTGCCTGGTATTGCGCCAACGTTCGGGTCTGCCGGGATGGCAGGCGGATGGTGATGGATACCTTGCCGGCATCGCAGGCCGGTGGCATGACGAATTGCGCACGCTGGCCCGTGGGAAAAGTCAGCGACACCACCGGATCGTTATCGGTGATGCGCTGGCCGGTGTTGCTTTCGTTGACGACGGTGGTGCAGAACTGCCTGGCGCGCTCGAACGTGAGCGTGGGCACTTCCATGCGATGCCAGCCGGTACGGTTTTCGAGATACAGCTCGCCGGGCCGGTTGATGCAGATTTCCGTGACGTCGGGTGATGCCATGAAATCCTTGATGCCCAGGATTTCATACTGGTAGTCGAGGAAGTCATTGCTGACCTGGGCCATGCTTGAGCCATCCATGATCTCGCTCCGCGATATCTAGAAACGAGCAACCACGCCGCTGAAATCCACGTCTTTGGCGACGTAGATACTGACGACCGTGCCTTGGTTGATGGTGACGGTGGCAGCACGGGTTGCAGAGCGCTGCACGGCCTGGTTGGCAAGGTTCTGCATGGTCTGCGCGGTGTTGCTTTCGAACGGCGTTTGGGTAACTACGCCGTTGCTGATGGTGGTCTGGCGCGGGCCGTGCTGGGCTGCTTCGTATTTGAAGGCGTCGCTGAGCAAGCTGATCAGCAGCGCGGCACCGATACGGTTGCCCCAGTGGGCGTCGTAATGGCCTGGATGTCCGGAGCCGCCGAGGTTGTCCACGCCAGGGCTCGCCATGTTCACGTCGATGCCGGTGGGCGTGACGATGCGGTCCCACACTACGTAAACACGGTCAGTGCTCGGCTCCGTGTCGTATTTGCCCAGCACTTTGGAGCCTTTGGGCAACAACAGGCGCTTTCCGTTGAAGGAGTACACAGGTTCGGTAACCGTGCAGGAAGTGAACCCCGGGTAGTCGGTCACTACGCGCGTCTGCAACACGCAGCGGATGAAGGTACCGCGCAGCATCAAGGTGTCAGGATTATTCAGAGGCTGTGCGTTGGATACGTCGGCGAGCGAGCCAACGCCGCCAGGCAGGCTTGTACCCGGCGCTGCACTTTGCATGCCGGCCATGGCTGGATCGGATGAAGGTGCCGTGGTTTCGCCAGCCATGCGGCGCTCCCGCAACGTTGGGCCGCGCGGCGTGAGCGGCTCGGTAGGCGTTGCGGGCAGCGGAGGCGCGGGGATCTTCGGAGCGAGGGCGATGGGCTGTGCTGACTGCCCCTGCCGCATGGCAGGGCCGGCGGGCACGGGGGAAGGTGCCGGCGGCACGTTGACTGTTTCCTCGCGCGGCTTCGGCGGCGCCTCACTTCGGTTCGACACGCCATTCATGAGCAGCAACACCGCCACAATAATCACAGCGACGCCGCTGGCCACTACGAAGATGGCGTTGCGATTGGTTCGCTTGCCTTCGCTCGTTCGCAGCTGCGGTGCGCCCGCATCAAGATCCGGTGCTTGCGGGGAATAACTGTTGCCAGACGTAACGTCGGCGCCCTGGTGCGCAGGCTGATAAGGGTTGTTCGTGCTCACTTTTGCGCACTCCTTCGCAGACCGATGACGTTGTCACCGTGGCGGATGACCAGATAGGGATACGTGCCATGGACGATGAGGGTGTTGCCCTCGACGGTAGTGTTCACCGCGGCATCTTCCGCGTGCTCCTTCTCACGCATGAACACCGCCGGGAAGTCACCGCTCGGAAATTGCTTGAGGTCGCTGAGCTTGATGTAGGTGAACTGACCGTCGTCATAGACATTGACCGGAATCAGCCACGGCGCAGTGCGAGTACGCGCCGCGTAGTCATAATCGAAGTTGTAGGCGCGCCCTTTGACCAAGCCGGTGTCCAGCTCCGTGGCCGGCTTGTTGGCTTCGGTGTCAGCGTTGAAGCTGGCGTCGGCGGGATAGGTGAAGCTGATTTTGTATTGCACGCCTGCGCGTTTAGCCTGGTCCAGCTGGGTCCAGTCGGTGGCCACCACTTTCAGCTCAAAAATGTACGTATGCGTCGCCGTTCTGATGATCATGTTCGTGTCGACGTCGACGTTCTTTGGCTTGAGATAGAACACGTTTTCGCGGCGCGTGATATCCCAGCCATGGCTGAAGCCGGTGCTGTAATCCAGGATTTTTTCGTGCGGGCTCAGCTCGATCTGTGTGGTGATGCCCAGGCCGGTACGCACCTGATAGATGCGATCAGCCTGGTACTGGTATTGCGGGAAGACCTGTGCGCGTGCGTGCGGCGTAACACCCGCAAGCGCCAGGCATGCCATGCCCACCAGGGTGGATCCTTTGATTCCCTTCATTAGCGGCCTGCTCCGTCGATAGCATGTCTGGGGAGCAGTGCTGGTGTTTTCACTGGCGCCGCAGTCCCGGTTTGTTCAAGTGCTGGGGTGGTTGGCAACGGTACTTCTGCTGCACTTGCCGCAGCCGCAGGCATGGAGGCCTCTGGCGAATCGGCTTGCGCGGGCAGATTCACTTCATCGGATGGGGACGTGGCGTAGTCGTTGTCCACGCGATAGCTGGTGACCTGGAAGCCGAGGGGGTTTTCGATCCTCGCTTGCTCGTCCATTTGCAGGTTCGGCTTATAGATGAATTGAAGATTCGCGATCTTGCTGTCCAGCAGCTGGCTGGCCCCGGTCTGCTTGTTATAGAGGCTGCGCTGAAAGCGCACCGTGGCGCCTTGCACGGTTTGTTGCGCGCCGCTACCGATCGGCGTGATGCTCAGGATCTTGATGCGGATCGCTCGATCCTTGCCATAGACGGCGTAGGGGCTGCTTGGATTGTTCGGCGCATGCAGTGCCCGGTAAGGCGCCGCAACCTCGGGCGATGACATGGTCAGCGTGGTGGTCCAGTCGCGCAGGTTCATCATGGCCACGTCGTAGGATTCCCGCGCCAGGATGAAGTGCGCCACGTTGCTGCGGTTGATCGCTTCGCTGGTGGAGAGGCGTTGGCTGGCGACGTCGTCGGTCAATCGCGTGATGGTGCTGGTGCCGGTATAGGCGTCGGCCATCACGATGTACGGCACCTTTTCCTTCAACGGCAGCATGTAGAAATAACCGCCTGCAAGGATCAGTGCCATCGCGAGCGCGCTGGAAGCTACCCACCACGCGCGACGTTCGCTGCGTTTGGCGAGATCGGCCACGGTGACTTCATAGTTGATCGACCTGGCGACGGCGTCGTCGATGCGGCTGGACGTACGTTTGAACATCATGGCTGACTGGCTGGCGCGGCGGGGGTGGTTGCGTTTGCGGCAGCTTCAGCGCGCGCGGCGCTGGCCGAGCGCACCTGGATCTGACGGCCGTCGGCGGAAATGAGTACATCCTGCTGGGCGTAAAGCACGTTGAGCTTGCCGATCGCTTCCTGCACGTCCGTGGTTTGCAGTTGCGATACAGGCCTATACAACGCGAAGTCCGATGGCAGCAGATAGGAAAGTTGCAAGCCCGAATCCTTCGCCCAGCGCGTAAGCATGGTTTTGAGCGTGCCATCCATGGGCGCTGCGTAGAATGTATATGCCTTGGCCAGCGGAATTTCCGTTGGCGCATTCGGGAAATGATTGACCGGCTTCCACCTGCCACCGAAATCCTTGGCCGCAGGCGTAGCACAAGCAGTAAGCGCGAGGATGATCCAAAGCGTTGCCGCCCGCAGGCATACATGCCGGAAAAATTCGAGATCCATCGTCGTCGGTGTTCCCCATGAGCGAGGAAAAATCATACCGGCGCAGGTACGGGTGGCAGATATCAGCTAACCAGCAGGCGGTTTGTGCGTGCTTGGCTATTCCTTACTCGCATGAATGCCAGCTGTGACGTGTGGGCTTTTTCGTTTGAAACGTGCCTGCAAGCTTCCCAGGCACGGAATTTGGCGCGCGCGAAGCTTGGGGAGTGAACCCCAAATGGATGTCTATACGTATGGAATGCCGGGGCTTGCGCCCCAGGCTGCATCAGGCGCGCAACAGCGCCGGTGTCGCGTTGGCGCCCACCGCTTCCACCATCGCTTTCACCACATGGTGGTTACCCGCGATGACATTGCCGCTTTCGGGTATGCCGTCGCGTCCGGCGAAGTCGCAGTACTGGCCGCCGGCTTCGCGGACCAGCAGCACGCCGGCGGCCATGTCCCAGGGCTTCAGGCCGATTTCGAAGAAGCCGTCGTAGCGGCCGGCGGCGGTGTAGGCGAGGTCGAGTGCGGCGGAGCCGGAGCGGCGGATGTCTTCGGCCTGGGCGAGCAGGGCGCGTGTCATCGCCAGTTGCGATTCGAGGTGCGCGCGCTGGCGGTACGGGAAGCCGGTGCCGATCATCGCGCCGTTGAGGTTTTCGCGTTTGCTGACGCGGATGCGGCGGTCGTTGAGGTAGGCGCCATCGCCCTTGCTGGCGGTGAAGAGTTCATCGCGCAGGGGATCGAACACGACGGCATACACCGGTTCGCCCTTGTCGAGCATGGCGATGGAAACGCTGAAATGGGGAATGCCGCGCAGATAGTTGTGCGTGCCATCGAGCGGATCGATCACCCACACTAGCGGGCTCTTGCCGATCGCGCCGCCTTCCTCGGCGAGGATGGCGTGGTTGGGGTAGGCGCGGCGCAGTTCCTTGACGATTTCGGCTTCGGCCAGACGATCGACTTCGGAAGCGAAGTCCATGCGTTGCTTTTCAACGACGTTGAGACCGTCGATGCGGTTCATGTAACGCAGGATCACGTTACCGGCGGAGCGCGCGGCGCGTACCGCGACGTTGACGGCGGGTCTGGTCATGGCTTTGGCTTGGTAAAAGAACGGGTTAGCGGTCGGCCATGGTAGCAGAGCGGCCGGGGGCGGGCGAGCGACCGCACGGGCGCCAAGCGGCATCGTCCCTTCTTGCCGAAGCCTCGACTATCCTTGCCACCCTCCTGAATGCCTGATGTTTCGCCACATGAGCGATATTGCCGACCTTCCCAGCAGCTTCCGCTTCGTCCTCGTCCGCACCTCTCATCCGGGCAATATCGGCAGTGCCGCGCGGGCCATGCGGACCATGGGCTTTGCCCGCATGGAGCTGGTCTCGCCGCACCGGTTTCCCGATCGGGAGGCCTCGGCCATGGCGGCCGGCGCGGACGACGTGCTGGAAGGGGCTGGCGTGCATGCCGGCCTGGTGCATGCGCTGGCTGGCGCCAGTTTCTCCCTGGGTTTGTCCGCGCGCCGCCGTGGGGTGAACTTGCCGGAACTCACGCCGCGCGAAGCGGCAGGGCAGGCGCTGGCCGCGGCGGAGCGTGGCGGGCAGGTGGCCTTGGTGTTCGGCAACGAGCGCACGGGCTTGGAAAACGAGGAATTGGCGCGCTGCCATGCGATGGTGCGCATTCCCAGCGTGGACGATTTTAGCTCGCTCAATCTTGCGCAGGCGGTGCAGGTGATGGCCTATGAATGCCGCCTGGCTTTGCTCGGTGAAAAAGTGCCGACGCCACCGCCGCTGCACGACGAGCCGCCGGCGGATGCGGCGCAGATGGAGCGCTTCTTCGAGCATCTGTTGCAGACGCTGGACGATATCGATTTCCACAAGGGGCGTGCGCCGACCATGATCATGTTGCGGCTACGCAAGCTGTTTTTGCGCGCGCAGATGGATGAGCGCGAGTTGCGCATGTTGCATGGGATTTTGGCGGACGCGCAGCGGATGGCGCGCTTGGCCAATGAGAAGAAGTAACGGCGCGGGTTGCCTGGAAATGATGCGGTCCCTTGTCGCCGTCATTCCCGCGAAAGCGCACTGCTGTCCGGGGAAATTCGATCATGCGAAGA